>JALDYL010000090.1:0-19628 GCA_032153965.1 Achromobacter sp.
CTGACCGGTGCACCGAATGCGTGGGCCACCACGACGAGCCGCAATGCAAGGTGGTGTGCCCCGTGGAATGCATCGAGCTGCACCCGCAATGGAAGGAAGGCCAGGAACAGCTCATGGCCAAGTACCGTCGCCTGACCGGTGCCGCATGAGCGACGCCGCCCAGTCCAGCATCAACCTCCCTCCTACCCGCCACCACGCCCGCCGCGATCTGTCCGCGTCGGCCATCGCCGCCGGCTTGGTCGCCGTGCTGGTCAGCTTCGGCGGCACCGCCGTGCTGATGGTGCAGGCAGGCCACACCGCGGGCCTGGACTCCGCCCACATCGGCTCCTGGATCGGCTCGCTCAGCCTCGCCTTCGGCCTGGGCGGCGCCGTGTACAGCCTGCGCACGGGCCTGCCCATCGTCATGGCCTGGTCCACGCCCGGCGCAGCCCTGTTGGTCACCGCGCTGGCCGGGGTGCCCTTCAATGAAGCCATCGGCGCCTTCATCCTGGCCGCCGCGCTGACGCTGGCCTGCGGCCTGTTCGGCTGGATCGATCCCATCCTGCGCCGCATCCCGGGCGAAATCGCCGCGGCCATGCTGGCGGGCGTGCTGCTCAATTTCGGCATGGGCGTCTTCAGCAACATCAAGCAGCAGCCCGCGCTGGTGCTGGCGATGTGCGCCGCCTATCTGCTGTGCCGGCGCTGGGCGCCGCGCTACGCGGTGCTGGTCGTCATGCTGGTGGCCATTGCCATCGCCTTCGGCCTGAACCTGATCCAGCTGGACCTGCTGGACTGGCGCCTCACCGAATTCGTCTGGACCACGCCCGCCTTCAGCGCGCAGGCCGCGGTCAGCCTGGGCATTCCGCTATTCGTCGTCGCGATGGCCTCGCAGAACCTGCCCGGCCTGGCCATCCTGCAGGCGGCCGGTTACCAGCCGCCCGCCTCGCGCCTGGTGGCGGCCACCGGCCTGCTGGGCCTGCTGGCAGCGCCCTTCGGCGCGCACAGCGTCACGATGGGCGCCATCAGCGCGGCGATCTGCACCGGCCCCGAAGCGCACGCTGACCCGTCCAAGCGCTACATCGCCGCCGCCACCTACGGCCTGGGCTATGTCGTGCTGAGCGTCGTCGCCGGCGCCGTGGCGGTGTTCTTCCAGGCCCTGCCCGCCGCCTTGCTGGCCGCGCTGGCCGGGCTGGCGCTGCTGGGCACCATCATGGGCGGCATGGCCGCGGCCATGGCCAACCCGCAACGCCGCGAAGCCGCGCTCATCACGCTGCTGGCCACGGCATCGGGCTTCAGTTTCTGGGGTATCGGATCGGCCTTCTGGGGCCTGATGGCGGGCCTGCTGGCCCACGCGGCATTCGAGTTCAAGCGCTCGGGCGCTCAGGCCTGAACGACCCCGCGCCCGGCCCGTTCAAGTCGGCCAGGCGGCCACGGGCGTGTCGGGATGCACCTTCATGATGCGGCAAGGCACCTGCACGAAGTTGGAAATCCAGGCCGCGGCCAGCTCCCCTTCGTCGATCACGTCGACCACCTGCTCGCCCACCTTCATGCTGTAGCGCACGCTGTCGTCGTCTTCGATGACGTCCAGCGGAATGTCCATGCGCAGCATGCCCGGCGCCTTCAGCACCAGATAACCCAGCCGCAGCTCAACCGCGACCTCGGCCAACCGCGGACACAGGGCGCGGTTCAGCCACTGTCCGGAATCGTTGGCGACCAGCCATTGCCGGTGGTAGCCAGCAGCCTCGGCCTGAGCCGTGGCGCCGCACTCGGCCACGGGTTGGAAGTTCTCGGCGTTCATTTGCCCAGCAGTCCCTTCAAAGCCTTGTCGACGGCCGCGCCGCCCTTGCCCTTGCCCGTCACCGCTTCGCGCAGCTTGTTTTCCAGGCTGCGCTGGAGAATCCCGCCGATGGCGTCCTTCCAGAGCACGGTGTAGGTGGGCTTGTCGAACGGTCCCTTGACGTGCACGGGGATGGTCACGTCCTTCAGGTCTATCAGTTCCTTGCCTTCCGGATCGGCAGCCGGATTGACGACGCGGGCGCGCGCCACCAGGTCCAGCTCGCTCTTGACGAAGTCGATGGTGGCCGGTTCGCCCTGCGTCACGCGCAGCAGGGGCGACACCACGTTCAGGCGCTTGACCGCGGCCACGCCCTTGGTGAAGGCCAGATCGGCATCCATCTCGGAGAATTCCGTCTGCTTGCTGGTGTCCGAAGCCACGGTCTCGTTCTGCGATTCCGGCTTGAAGGCGGCCTTCAGTTCGCGCAGCGTCTGCGTCAGGTTGATACCCTTGACCGCGCCGTCTCGCAGGCGCAATTGCAGGGTGCCGCCCAGGCCGCTCTTCATGGCGTAGGCATTGGCGCCGGCCGTCTTCAGGTCCAGCGCAAGGCTACCCGTGCCGCTCAGCACGTTCTGGCGCGCCAGGTCCATAAGGAACGGTTCGATGGCAATGCCGGCCAGCGACATCTTGGTGGTCAACTGGTTGCCCTGCGCGGCGTCCACCGACAGGGCGCCCGCCAGCTTGCCGCCGTAAAGGCCAGCCGTCAGGCTGGAGATGTCCAGCTTGCCCTTTTCCAGCTTGAGCGCGGCGCCGACGTCGTCGGCCTTCAGGCCGCGCACAACCAGCTTGCCGACCTTGATCGTGCCGTTGACGCTGGGGCCGATCAGCGCCGACAGATCGATCGTATCGTCGGCGGGCTTGGCCGGAGCCGGAGCGGAAGCCGGTTGCGCCGGCTTGCCGTCTTCCTTCTTGGCTTCGGCCGGCTGCTTGGGCGCGGGCGCAGCCGCCGCGGGTGGCACCAGCTTGTCCAAGTCCAACGTGTCCACCACCAGCGCGAAATTCACCTTGGGCGAATCGCTCAGCTTGGTGATGTCCGCGCTCAGGTCGAACTTGCCGCCTTCCAGCACCGCGTTGATCTTGCTGGTGGCCTGATCCTTCAGCAGGTCCGCGGTCACGCTGCCGATAACAGGGATCTGCAGGCTGCCCTTGGGCAGCCCCGGATCGGTGATGTTGACGTCGCCGCGCAGGCCGGACAGGCCGCCGCTGCGCTGCAGCAGGTTCAAGGACAGCGGCGAGGCGAAGTTCAGTTTGACGATCCGTTCGCCGTTCTTGGACGTGCTGTCCAGCTTGGCTTCCTTGATCTCCAGCTCACCGGCGTTGCCGCTGATGCCGTTCAGGCCGAAGCTCGCGTCCAGGCCGCTGATGCGCACGCGGCCCGTCAGCGCTTCACCCGTGGCCGAAGCGGGGGAGATATTGAGCGCAGGCGCGTCCACGGCGAATTCGAAGGGACCATCGGCCACGCCGCCCTTGGCGCGTATCGCCAGCTTCTCGATTTGCAGTTGGTTCTTGTGCGGGTCGATCGCCAACTTGGGGATGGCCACGCTGGCATCCACATTGGTCGCGCGCGCGGCGGGATCGGTGACGTCGCCCTGGAACACGACTTCCAGGCCGGCGATGTCCAGTGCCGACTTCTGGCCGTTGAAAGCCAGATTGCCGCGCATGGCCAGGCTCTTGGCTTCAGCGCCCGGCAGCTTGCCATCCATGCGCAGGTCCAGCTTCTGCGCGGCGTAGCGCTTGGCCGAGGGGTCCAGCGTCAACAGCGCCTGGCCGGTCAGATTGGCGTCCACGCGCGGATTGCCGCCCTCGACGCGCGCGGTCATGCGCACATCGAACGGCTGATTGAAGGTGACGCGGCCGGTGTTGGCATTGATCTTGGTGACCGCCACCGCCATGCCCGTGATGGCGTCCTGCAACTGCACCTGGCCGTCCTTCAGGTCCAGCCCGGCAATGTCGATCTGCATGTTGTTGCGCGGCTGCGGCAGGTTGCCGTTGGCGATGGCCTGCACCGCCGTCTGGGCCGCGCCCGCCAAGGCTTCGGCGGGATTGGCCGGCGCCTCCGTGACCGGCGCGACGCCGCCCACGAGATTGCTGAAATTGAAATGGCCCTGCTTGTCCCGCACCACGCGAGCCTTGAAGCCGGTGATGGCCACGTGATCGACGACGAAGCTATTGGACAGCAGCGGCCACACGGCAACCGCCAGCCTGGTGCTATCGATGGAGGCGAAGGTTTCGGAGCTGTTCGGCTCGGACAGCGACACGCCCTGCACCGACAGCCCGATACGGGGGAAGAGCGACAGCTCGATCTCGCCGTCGATCGTCAACGTGCGTTGGTAGCGTTGCTGGACAAGCTCTTCCAGCTTGTACTTGTACGCGTTGGGGTCGAATGTCAGCAAGAAGATGGCCAGGCCAACGACGGCCACGACAACCAACACTACCAGGCCTATCAAAATGCGCTTGAACCACGTTTTCATTGCTGCCCCGTCGGTACCTCGACTGGAAATCCTTGAATGCCATCCGCAGCGCCAGGCGCGCGGAAGGTGCTTTAGCGGCGGAAAAACCGCCCGGCTCATGTAGCCACGGCCTTTCAGGGCGTGCCCGCTCTCTTGCCGAGCCTGGGGCTGCGGCGCCAAAAATGGGGATCTGCCAAGGAAAGCCTGATGAAGACGCCAGCTAGGCCAGCGTACAGATAGCGCTATCGTAACAAATCAAGCCGGCTTCGCGCGGAAAGCCAGGCAAAACCGCGCAAATTCAGCACTCTTGCCCCCGGCTCGGTGCCGCGAAATCCGGCCTCGGACCTGACAACTTTCTGTCTCGGGGATTGTAGGACTAGAATGATTGATACATCAATCATTGATAGATCCAACAATGTCCGCCCCCGCTACAGGCACCCCGCATTCGCCCGGCCAGGTGCTTCCTTTCCGCCAGACCCTGCTCGCCATGCTGGGCATGTGCTTCGTCATGATGATGGTCGCCATCGATCAGACCGTGGTCGGCACCGCGCTTCCGACCATTGTGGCCGAACTCAAAGGCTTCGAACTGTATGCATGGGTAGCGACGTCTTACCTGCTGACCTCCGTCATCACCGTGCCCATCTTCGGCCGCCTGGGCGACTACTACGGCCGCAAGCCGTTCGTGGTGGCGGCCATCGTGCTGTTCACCCTCGCCTCGGTGCTGTGCGGCGCCGCCGACAGCATGTTCACGCTGGTCCTGGCGCGCGCGCTGCAAGGCATAGGCGGCGGCATGCTGGTGGGCACGGCGTTCGCGTCCATCCCCGACCTGTTCCCTGATCCCCATGTACGGCTGCGCTGGCAGGTCATGCTCAGCTCCGCCTTCGGCATCGCCAATGCGGTGGGCCCGACCCTGGGCGGCGCGCTGACGGAGCACTACGGCTGGCGCTCGGTGTTCTACGTCAACCTGCCCATCGGCATCCTCGGCCTTTGGTTCGTCGGACGCTATCTGCCGCACCTGCGCAATCACACGACCGGCCGCGTGCGGCTGGACTGGCAGGGCGCGCTGCTCATCGCGCTGGCGTTGGGCAGCCTGCAACTACTGGTCGAATTGCTGCCCAAGGAAGGGCTGAGCGCGCCCATCATGCTGCTGGGCGTGGGCAGCGCGGTCGCCTTCGCCGTCCTGCTCTGGTGGGAACGGCGCTGCCCGCACCCGCTGCTGCCGCTGGACATGTTCCGCAACCGCGGCCTGGCCATGCTCTTCATGCTGGCCCTGCTGGTGGGCGTGACCATGTACTCGCTGCTGTTCTACGCGCCGCTGCTGCTGCAGGGCGGCTTCGGGCTGTCGCCCCAGGATGCCGGCCTGCTCATCACCCCCATGGTGGTCTTCATCACCGTGGGCAGCATCATCAACGGCCGCATCATCACCCGCATCCGCAATCCCAACCGCATGCTGTACGCGGGCTTCATCCTGATGGCGCTCTCGTGCCTCGGCATTGTTACCACCCATAGCTATACGTCACATGCGCTCATCGCCGCCTACATGCTGATGGCCGGCCTGGGCATGGGCTTCATCATGCCCAACCTGACGGTTTTCGCGCAGCAGACCGCCGGCCGCAGCCATCTGGGCATCGCCACCGCGCTGCTGCAATCCCTGCGCATGATAGGCGGCATGCTGGGTACGGCGATCGTCGGCACCATGGTCAGCCACAGCTATTTCAGCGGCGTCGAGTCCACCCTGCGCGGCGCTTCCGCCCGCTGGCTGCCCGAACTGAACGACCCCCAGATGCTGGTCAATCCCGCGGCCCAGACGCAGTTCCTGGCACAATTGGCGCATCAAGGCCAGGACGGAACCTCGCTGATCGAGATCGCGCGCGTCGCGCTCGTCGGTGCCATCCACGAAGGACAGCTCATCGCCCTGGTGGTTGCGGTGTTCGCGCTCTGGTGTGTGCGGCGCGTGCCGCCGGTCCAGTTGATCCGCCCCTCCAAACCAGAGCCGGCCGGCGTCGGAGAATAGCTTTTGCCCAAACAACAACAAGGCCTGCAGGTCATCCAGCACATGGGACAGGCCTACCGCGGCATGCAGAGCGCGTTCAGCAGCACGGTCGGCCACGCCCTGCCCCGCTGGCGCATCCTGCTGGCGCTGCATGAATGCGGACAGAGTTCGCAAAAACACCTGGCCGAACGCTGCCGGCTCGATCCCGCGTCGCTTACGCGCCAGCTGCAGGCCATGCAGAAACTGGGCTGGATCGCGCGCGCGGTCGACCCGCAGGACAACCGCTTGACCAACGCCAGCCTCACGCCCGCGGGCCAGGCAGTGGTGGACGAGGCCCTGCCCAAAAGGGCGGCCTTCTTTGAAGAATCGCTCAAGGGTTTGTCGGCCGCGGATATTGATACTTTGAATCGCGTGCTGAGCGTGCTGGAAGCGAATTTCCTGCGGGCGGCGGATAAGGCGCCTCAGGGCTGAGGACGGCTCAGCTGTCTCTGCCCGCAATTACTCAAGAAACCGATTTCATCCTCAATGCTCCCGCCACATGCGCGGGAGCCACAGTGTGGCGGCCCTTGCCCTGATCGTCGCTCAAGCGCTTTAGCAACAGCGTCAGCAGGGATTGGAATTTATCCTCCTGCGGCGTCGGCTCGGCGCGCTTCGCGTGATCGATCGCTATCTGCAAACTGGCTTTGTAGCTCTTGGGCTGTTGCGCTTCCAAAATTGGAGGCATTGACTCGTAGTAGTCCAGGATCTCCTGCAACGTTCTTGACGAGTCCCGGCCTGTTCGACGCGACTCCTCATTCAACTTCGCAATGACGGCTCGCTTCCACTCTTGTCTCTGGTCATAGTCTTCCCGCCAAGCCGCTTGGCGCTCATTGACGGTAAAAGCTCCGCTATCGTCGTAGGTGATCAATGCCAATTGCTCGCGCGACATACCTTTGAAAGGGTTGGTGCCCGCGCCGTTGGCGAAGTCGGTAGCCTGCCTGGCCAGGGCGAGCCGCTGCGGATCGTCCGAGTTCGGCACTTCGGCATCAGCCTTGGACTTGTTCATCCGGTAACCGTCGCCTATCAGCTTATCGACGGTGGCGTCGACAAGCTTGGCCAGGCCCTCTCGGCTGGTACTGGCATCCCTGGCGGCCGCCCGCGTGCCCGCTTCGCTCAGCAAACGCGCAAGCGACGAAACGCCGGTCTTGGTGGCAGCCTGTGAACCGGACGCGCCGGATGTCGGCGACGCATGGCCGACGGCAGTTTTACCGACGCGGTCCTGCCGCGCGGGCTGCTGGCTGAGTATCGCGGAATAACCGAATTGATTGATGTGATTCATATGCCGCTCCATCGTTGGTAGGAGTCCGTGCCGTATATTCCAGGCACTCCTCGCCTTCCATCCACATACACAGGCATCGCCCCGACAGATGCTCGTTGGCATCAGCGCTCACTGAACACGGCGACTCAGCCGCCTGGCGACGCGCGATATATCAAGAAGCCGATTTCATCCTCAATGCTCCCGCCACATGTGCGGGAGCCACAGTGTGGCGGCGCTTGCCCTGATCGTGGGTCATGCGCTTTAGCAACAGCGTCAGCAAGGATTGGAATTCGTCCTTCTGCGGTGTCGACTCTGCGCGTTTCGCCTGCTCAATCGCTACCCCCAATTTGGCCTCGTAGTCCTTGGGCTCTTGCGCTTTTAGAATGGGAGGCAACGACTTGTGGTGGTCCAGCATTTCCTGCAAGGTTTTTGACGAATCCCTGCCTGTCCGACGGGAGTCATCGTTCAACTTTGCGATGATGGCCCGCCTCCACACCTCATCCTGCTCATAATCTTCCTTCCAGGCCGCGCGGCGCTCATTGACGGTGAAGGCCCCGCTATCGTCGTACGTAATCAATGCCAATTGCTCACGCGACATCCCTTTGAAGGGATTGGGCCCCACCCCGTTGGCGAAGTCGGTAGCCTGCTTGGCCAGGGCGAGCCGCTGTGGATCGTCCGACTTGGGCACTTCGGCATCAGCCTTGGACTTGTTCATCCGGTAACCGTCGCCTATCAGCTTATCGGCAGTGGCGTCGACAAGCTTGACCAGGCCCTCTCGGCTGGTACTGGCATCTCTAGCGGCAGCCCGCGTACCCGCCTCGCTCAGTAAACGCGCAAGCGACGAAACGCCGCTCTTGCTGGCAGCCTGTGAGCCAGACGCGCCGGACGTCGCCGACGCGTGACTGGTAGGCGTTTTACCGGCGAAGTCCTGCCACGCGGGCTGCTGGCTGCGTATCGCGGAATAACTGAATTGATTGATGTGATTCATATGCCGCTCCATCGTTGATAGGATTCAGACTGTGTGCGGCAGCAAGGAGGCAGCGCAAGGCTGCCCCGCGTTGCTACCTCATGGTGAACTCAACCGACCATTCATGGGTTACGGGGTTCTGCAAGGTAAACGCGGCATTGCAATCCGCCCCGCCGGTGCCCGTGGCCGTCTTGTTCCACTTCGGTATCTTGGTGAGACCACCCGTAATCAGTGATCCCCCGCCAATGGCATACACAAATGTGGTGCCGAAGACGCGGGTCTTGCTGCCCATCGTGTAACGCACGACGGCTGCGTTCGCGTCGGGACTGATCTGGTTCTGCACCCGATACGAGTCAGACTCACCCGCGTTGACTGTTTTGCCAGGTTTTGGCCTGGCATCGGTATAAGTACTGATCTCGTTATTGGGCACAGGCGTATACGTAGCCGCCTGCGTCCCGAGATTCTTGAAATGTAACCGTTACCGCTGGCCCCGAAACCGCTACCCCAGCCGCGCACATCGCAGTGGCGGCAAGTGTTGCCACAACCATCGCTTTCTTGATTTGCATCGCACGAACTCCCATATGGGCGCCTTCGCGTCGAGTCAGCCCTGGTTGCGGCACATCCGTCAAGCACAGCCTATTTAAATGTGCTATCGCGCAACCTATCCATCGACGAGCGTCGACACCTTGGCAGTGTTAAGAGATTCAATTTTCATTTCCTGCGATTTCTTAACGATTGAGCGATCCAAAAATTTAGCTCTTTTAATCTACCCCTATTAAAAATTACAGGGTTAAATAGCTGAAATTACTGAGAAACCACGCCAACCATAGAAAATCAGCGAGACAAAAAAACCCTGCAACTTGATTTGAAAATCCAAAATCAAAAACAAATCACACGAACAGCCAACCCCATAGAATCTCTACAAACGGACCACTACCAGCTATCAGTCTGCATTTTTTGTAGCCACAGATAACATATAGATCAACCCCATTTCATTATTAACTTAAGAGAGCGCAGCCGCACCCTCTCAATACCCATATCTCTCGTTAATCATGAATTTTCTCGCTGACGCCCGCAGTCATAAGACCCGCATTATTGGCCCATAGGAAAATGCGATTTTCGAGGCACCGAGATCGCCCATAATGCAAATCCCTTCCGTACACGGCGCAAAGAGAACGGCAATGGATTCTGTATATCTGGTGGTCACCCTGGGCGCAGTCGTCGCGGGCTTCGTGCAGGGCCTGTCGGGCTTTGCGTTCGGCCTGGTGGCGATGTCGTTCTGGGCCTGGGTGCTGGACCCGCGTCTGGCCGCGACGCTCGCGGTCTTCGGCGCCCTGGTCGGGCAGATCCTCGCCGCCATCGCCGTGCGCCGCGGCTTCGACCTGCGGCGATTGCTGCCTTTCGTGATCGGCGGCCTGTTCGGCATTCCGCTGGGCGTGGCGCTGCTGCCGCGCCTGGACATGGACTGGTTCAAAACCATACTCGGCGCCTTGCTGGTGATCTGGTGCCCCGCCATGCTGTACGCCAAGAACCTGCCGAAGATCTCCGCAGGCGGCCGCGCGGCCGACGCGGCCGTCGGCATGGCTGGCGGCGTGCTGGGCGGCATCGGCGGCTTCACCGGCACACTGCCCACCTTGTGGTGCACCCTGCGCGGATTCGACAAGGACGCGCAACGCGCCATCATCCAGAACTTCAATCTGTCCATGCTGCTGGTGACCATGGGCACGTATCTGGCGAGCGGCATCGTCACGCGCGCCATGCTGCCCATGTTCGCCATCGTCGCCGCGGCCATGCTGGTGCCCGTGTTGCTGGGTGCGAAGCTTTACATCGGCATCAGCGAGGCGCGCTTCCGGCAGATCGTGCTGGGGCTGCTGACCGTATCCGGCGTTGCCTTGCTGGCATCGGCGGTGCCGCGGTTGCTTGAACGCGTGGCATAGTTCCGCCTAGAACAGCAACACAGACAGGCAACAGCCATGAATCCCGATCGCCGCTACCTCGTCGTCCAGGCCCATGCCAGCGAGTTTCCCCAGCCCATGCAGGTACGCAAGGGAGATCGCGTCGCCGTCGGCGAGCGGTACGATGGCCCCGAGGGCTGGCCCGACTGGTATCTGTGCACGCCAGCGGACCAGGAAGCCGGCTTCGTGCCGGCGCAATTCCTGGACCGCCATGCCGACGGCAGCGCCACGATGCTGGAAGATTTCACCAACAAGGAGCTGGAACTCGCGCCGGGCGAAATGCTGCGCGGCGAACGCGAATTGAATGGATGGGTATGGGCGGTCAGGCTCGTGGATGGCGAGACGGGCTGGGTGCCGCTTGAAAACCTGCGTCTTTGCGATCAAACCATCTGCTGATGCGGTCCAACTCGGCCGCCACCGGTCGTCCCGCTATTCACCGCGTAATTTGCGGCGAATAACCAGCCCATTCGCCGCAGCCAGTCATGTTCTCGCCCTTCATGCCTTTTTCGCAAGGTCCTTCCGGGGCACGAGCGGCGCGCATTGCTCGTGACGCTTCACCACGAAAAACACCCCAAAGATCGGACCGAAGTCCAATCTTTGGGGTGCATGGCAGAGCGTTCAGCTTCGCTTAGACGTTGAACAGGAAGTTCATCACGTCCCCATCCTGCACGATGTATTCCTTGCCTTCAGCGCGCATCTTGCCCGCTTCCTTGGCGCCCTGCTCACCCTTGTAGGTGATGAAGTCTTCGTAGGCGATGGTCTGGGCGCGGATGAAGCCGCGTTCGAAATCGGTGTGGATGACGCCGGCAGCTTGCGGCGCGGTGGCGCCGATCGGCACGGTCCAGGCGCGCACTTCCTTCACGCCTGCGGTGAAGTAGGTCTGCAGGCCCAGCAGCTTGAAGGCGGCGCGGATCAGGCGGTTCAGGCCAGGTTCTTCCATGCCCATGTCCGACAGGAAGGCCTGACGGTCGGCGTCGTCGAGGTCGACGATTTCGGATTCGATGGCGGCACAGATGGCGACCACGGGCGCGTTGCGCGCGGCGGCGAATTCGGTCAGGCGGTCGAGCAGCGGATTGTTGGTGAAGCCGTCGTCGGCCACGTTGCCCACGTACATCGCGCGCTTGGCGGTGATGAAGCAGAGCTGGGCGATGTCGGCCTTTTCTTCGGTGCTCAGGTCCAGCGCGCGGATGGGCTTGGCTTCGTTCAGCTGGGCTATGCACTTTTCCAGCACGGCGACGATGCGCTGCGCTTCCTTGTCGCCCGAGCGCGCGGTCTTCTGGTGGCGCTGCAGGGCCTTTTCGGCGGTCTGCAGGTCGGCCAGGGCCAGTTCGGTTTCGATGACTTCGATGTCGGCGATGGGATCGACCTTGCCGGCCACGTGGATCACGTTGGGATCTTCGAAGCAGCGCACCACGTTGACGATGGCGTCGGTTTCGCGGATGTGCGAGAGGAACTGGTTGCCCAGGCCTTCGCCCTTGCTCGCGCCGGCGACCAGGCCCGCGATGTCGACGAATTCGACGGTGGCGGACAGGATGCGTTCGGGCTTGACGATTTCAGCCAGCTTCTGCAGACGCGGATCCGGCACTTCGACCACACCGACGTTGGGTTCGATGGTGCAGAACGGATAGTTCTCGGCGGCGATGCCGGCGCGGGTCAGAGCGTTGAAGAGTGTCGATTTGCCAACGTTGGGCAGGCCGACGATGCCGCATTGCAGAGCCATGGGAATCCTGTGTAAGTACGGTATTGATCGTTAACGTTCTAGTTTACCCCGGCTGGGCGCTCAAGCCCCGCCGGCCCGGGCGCCGTTGCGGCCCCGCTTAAGCCGCGGCGGCGGGAACCCAGCGCATGATGACCCAGATCATCAAAATGGGGCCGGCGTTGAAAACGGAGTGCAGCAGTATCGCCGCGCCGATTCCTCGGCGCACGCGCATCCAGCCCAGCACCAGGCCCGTGAGCCACTGTGGCAGCACCAGCAAGGGCAGCAGCCAGTACGGCGTCTTGCTGTAGACAAAGTTGGTCAGGTGCACCGCGGCGAAAGTCAGCGCGACCAGGTGGAACACCAGGCCGAAATGCCGCAGGTAATAGCGCCGCCAGGTGGTGTCCCACCCTTGCAGCGGTTCGGCACGCTGGCGCGCGCCCCAGCATACCAGGATCACGAATGCAGCCAGCAGCAGGCCGGTCCAGACCTTTGGCCCCCACAGCACCACGGGCACCATCGCCGGGATCAGCCACAGCGCCTGCCTGGGGCGGCGCAAGCCGTAGCGGAACAGTATCTCTTCCACCAGCGGCGCCCAGATGACGGCGGTCAACCAGGGGATGTTGGCGGGATCAAGCCGATGCGTGACGCCGCCCAACCCTGCGGCGGCCACCGCCACAGGCCCCAGCGCGAACAGGTTCACTGCCCACAGCAGCGCGGCCCAGGCCAGCAGGCGTCCCGGTCCCAGGCCTGGCCACCAGTCCGCCACCAGCCCGCTGGCGGACGCGCGGCCCGGCAGGCGCGAAGCGGGATGCGGGTGGCGGATGAAGCGCCAGAAGTCCGCAATCTCGCTGCGAAAGCGCAGTTTTCCGCCCGACACCGACGCCGGTTGCCGCAGGTCTGTCATCAGGCCTCGTTGCCGCTATGGAGTTGACGCGTCGCCAACGGAAAATCGCCGGCCAGCATCGCCGGCACCACGGCTCGGCAACGGTCGATCACCGCTTCGATCTCTTTCTGCTCTTCGCGGCGCGGCGGATGCAGCACGAAGTCCGCCACCTGCTGGGCCAGGCCCAGCGTGCGGGGATGGCCGATGCCGATGCGCAGGCGCCAGAAGTTCGGGCTACCCAACGCCGCCTGGATGTCCTTCAAGCCGTTGTGGCCGGCGTGGCCGCCGCCCTGCTTCAGTTTCACCTGGCCGGGCATCAGGTCCAGTTCGTCGTGCAGCACCAGCACCTGCTCCGGCACCAATTTGTAGAAGCGGGCCAGCGCGCCGACCGCCTGGCCGGAACGGTTCATGTAGGTGTTGGGCTTCAACAGCAGCACGTTGTCCGCGCCCAGGCGGGACTTGGCCACCATGCCGAAAAAGGACTTCTCCAGCGCAAAAGAAGCGCGCAAGTCGTCCGCCAGGTGGTCGGCCAGCCAGAAGCCGGCGTTATGCCGGGTGGTTTCGTAGTCGGGGCCGGGATTACCCAGTCCCACGATGAGGCGTATAGGAGTAGACATGATGGGGGTGTTTAAACCAAAAAACCCTGCGCATGCAAATGCACACGCAGGGTTTCGGGTACCAGCCGCGGAAAGCCCGAGGGCTTTCCAGCAGGACTTAGGCGGCCGGAGCTTCGGCAGCGCCTTCGTCGGCGGCAGCGCCGCCCTTGACCACCGCAGTGGCGGCCAGCAGCGGGTTGGCGTCGCCGCCGTGGGGGACGTAGGTCACGCCCTTGGGCAGCTTGATGTCGGCCAGGTGGACCGATGCGCCAGGCAGCAGGTCCTTCAGGTCCACTTCGATGAACTGGGGCAGCGCTGCCGGCAGGCAGGTGACTTCCAGTTCGGTCAGGACGTGGCTGATGATGGCGCCGCCCAGCTTCACGGCCGGCGAGACTTCAGCGTTGATGAAGTGGAACGGGACCTTGGTGTGCAGGGCCTGGTTGGCGTCCACGCGCTGGAAGTCCACGTGCAGGACTTGCGGCTTGTAGGCGTGCCATTGAACCGAACGCAACAACACTTGCTCATCCTTCGAGCCTTCGAGCTGCATTTGCAGGATCGATGCGTGGAATTCTTCCTTACGCAGGGCGTGATAGATCTCGTTGTGGTCGAGTTCGATGTTCAGGGGGGCAGCCGTACCACCATAGACAATGGCGGGAACGCGGCCCGCGCGGCGCAGGCGGCGGCTCGCACTCGAACCCTGGACGCTACGCGCAGTGGCATTGAATTTCATGGAAAACTCCAAAAGCAATAAATGGCGAAGAGGCTTCGCCGATTAGTGCACGGCACGCGAAATGCGCGCCGTGTTTGTTGCGCCTTGCCGCGACCAGCAAGGCGCAAAACTCTGTATCCGGACTACCCGCCCGAGGGACGCCGCGTCTTAATCGACGAACAGCGAGCTGACCGATTCCGCGTTCGAGATACGCAGAATGGTCTCGCCCAGCAGCGCGGCGCACGACAGCTGGCGGATCTTGCCGCTGGCCTGGCCTTGCTCGGAGAGCGGAATGGTGTCGGTGACGACCAGCTCGTCCAGTTCCGACGCTTCGATGCGGTCGATGGCGCCGCCCGACAGCACGGGGTGCGTGCAATAGGCGTAAACGGCGCCGGCGCCGCGGTCTTTCAGGGCCTGGGCCGCCTTGCACAGCGTGCCGGCGGTGTCGACCATGTCGTCCATGATGATGCAGGTGCGGCCGTCGACTTCACCGATGATGTTCATCACTTCCGACACGTTGGCGCGCGGACGGCGCTTGTCGATGATGGCCAGATCGGCTTCCAGCTGCTTGGCCAGCGCGCGGGCCCGCACCACGCCGCCGATGTCCGGGGACACGACGACCAGGTTCGAGAAATTGCGGCGCCAGATGTCGCCCAGCAGGATCGGACCCGCGTAGATGTTGTCCACGGGGATATCGAAGAAGCCCTGGATCTGGTCGGCGTGCAGGTCCATCGTCAGGACGCGGTCGACGCCAGCCACTTGCAGCATGTTGGCCACGACCTTGGCCGAGATGGCCACGCGCGCCGAGCGCGGGCGGCGGTCCTGGCGGGCATAGCCGAAATAGGGAATGGCGGCGGTGATGCGGCCAGCGGAAGCGCGGCGCAAGGCATCGACCATCACCATGATTTCCATCAGGTTGTCGTTGGTAGGGGCACAGGTGGGCTGCAGGACGAAGACGTCCTTGCCGCGCACGTTCTCGTTGATCTCGACCATCACTTCGCCGTCCGAGAAGCGACCGACGGTCATCTTGCCCAGGGACATATCGAGGTGGTTGACTACGTCCACGGCCAGCCGAGTGTTGGCCGTGCCCGTGAAGATCATGAAGCTATCGTTTGCCATGATGGATGATGCGATGGTCGTTGTAAGACACTAACGAGTGATGCGGGGTGAAAACACCAGCGGATCCGGAAAATAAAAAAGCTGCTGAACCCGGGCCAGTGTCTTACAGGCGTGTTCAACAGCTTTTTTATGTATTCGGTTGGCTGGGGAGGAAGGATTCGAACCTTCGCATGCCGGAATCAAAATCCGGTGCCTTAACCAGCTTGGCGACTCCCCAACTATCTTGCAATCCAATTCCGCAACGGATGTTCAGCTAACCCAGTACATGCCTGCACTAACCGAAACCGTGGATGCGTTTGGCTGAATGTTTTATCAGCGCCGCGCATTATAGCGGATATTTCTGCTTCTGCCAAAACGGCTTCGGAGAGTTCGGAAAATTCGGCGAATAAACACGCACCAGATCCCGACATGCGAACTGGGGTTCCCCGAAGGATTCCCTGTTCAGCAAGCCACCGCGATGCCCCAAGCACTTCTGGGTAAAGACGGTAGACCACCGGCTCCAAATCATTCCTGCCGAAGCGGGAATTAGGCGAAGCAAGAAAGACCGCTATTGTGATGGAAGAAGAATCCCTTGTCAAATCGGGTGCCGAAAATATTTTAGGCGTGGGCACGCTGGCATCCGGCTGCGCCACCAGATAAGCGCGCTCCGGCAGCGTCACCGCGGTCAGGTCTTCGCCCACGCCCTGCGCGAACGCGGACTGGCCGAAGACGAACACGGGCACATCGGCGCCCAGCGGCAAGGCCAGATCCATCAGCTCGCGCCGCGACAGCCCCGTGCCCCACAGTTTGTTCAGCGCGATCAGCACCGAGGCGGCGTCGCTGGAGCCGCCGCCCAGGCCGCCGCCCTGCGGAATGCGCTTTTCCAGGCCGATCTGCACGCCCTGCTTCGTGCCCGTGGCCCGCTGCAGCGCGTGCGCCGCGCGCAAGGTCAGGTCCTGCTCTTCGGGCACGCCCGGCAGCTCCGTGGCGCGACTGATGACGCCATCGGCGCGCACGTCGAAGTGCAGGGTGTCGCACAGGTCGATGAAGCGGAAAACGGTCTGCAGCAGATGGTAGCCGTCGGCGCGGCGGCCCACGACGTGCAGGAACAGATTCAGCTTGGCGGGAGCGGGTACGTCGTAGAGAGTCACGGCTGGGCGAAAAAAAAGCGGTCGCCCGATTTTACCGGGCGACCGCCTGTTGCGGGCCGAGGCGGCCCATTGTTCAAGGCTGGTTGACGACCAGGCGCAACATGATGCGGCGGCCCGGCTCCTGGCGTTCCAGCACCAGCAATTGGGGACCCAGCGTGTCGTAGCGCGACAGCCGCGCGCGCCAGCCGCCCTGCTCGAACGCCGCCGGGCGGCCCAGTTCGTCGCGCGAGACTTCGGTGGCCTCAGGCGTGGCGGCCAGCTTGCCGCGCAGCCAGTCGCGCAGGCCGGACACCGGCATGCTGCTGCCCAGCGCCTCCGCTGCCAGCGCATCGGGATTGTCGGCGACCAGACGGGTGCCGTCGGCCTTGGTCAGGCTGGCCGCGCCGGGTCGGCCTTCCACCCGCGCCTCGGTCGAGCCCAGGGGATTGGTCAGGTCCAGCACATAGTGGCGGCCGTCGTCCGACCACGAGAAGCCGCCCTGCACGGCGTTCTGCTTGCCGCTTTCCTCGTTGACGGTGATGGCGAAGCGGCCGATGCGCGAGAACGCGTCGGCGCTGGCGCCTTCGATAGGCTTGGGCGTGGTGCAGGCGGCCAGCGTCGCCGCCAGCATCGCCATCAGGAACCAGCGCAGCGGCGCGGCTGCGCCGGAAACTCGTTGGAGCACTGCCGTCACAGGCTGATCCCCAGGCGCTTGGCCACGTCCTGAACGGTCTTGTTCTTGGGATCCTTGGCCACGGCGGCGCGCAGCAGCTCGATGGCCTGGTCGCGCTTGCCCTGGGTCCAGAGGACTTCGGCCAGGTGGGCCGCGATGTCGGCCTCCGGACGCACGCTGTAGGCGCGCCGCAGGTAGTCGGCAGCGGCCGCGGAATCGCCCATGCGGTACTTGACCCAGCCCATGCTGTCGAGAATGAACGGATCATTGGGAGCGAGCTCCAGCGCCTGCGTGATCAGATCCAGGGCCTCGGGCAGGCGCTGGTTGTGGTCGGCCAGCGTGTAGCCCAGCGCGTTGTAGGCATGCGCGTGGTCCGGATCCAGCGCGATGACCTGGCGCAGCATGCGCTCCAGGTCGGCCAGACGATTCTGGCGCTCGTACAGCATGGCCAGTTCGTACTTGATCTCGACCGTGTCGGGCAGCGCCTGGTCGGCCGCCTCCAGCACCAACACCGCCTGCTTCACGCGGTCGGCGTCGCGCAGGATCTGGGCCTTGGTCAACACGCCCAGGGTGCGCTCTTCCTCGTCCTGGGGACCGGCGGCGTCGATCATGGCCAGCGCGTCGTCGATGCGGCCGCTCTTGGCGCGCAAGGCGGCCTGGCGCATGCGCACCGAGTAGCGCAGCGTGGGATCGTCGATGCGGCCCAGTTCGGCAATGGCGTCGTCGTAATGACCCTGGTCTTCGGCAATGCGGGCCAGCAGCACATGGGCGTCGGCCGCGGCGGCGCCGGCGTCGGTCGCGCCCGGCACCGTGGCGCGCTGGCGCTGCTGCTGCACGTCCAGATACTGCTGCAGCAGGCTCTTGGCTTGCGGCAACTGCCCGGCCTTGTAGGCCAGTTGCGCCTGCATGAACAGGAGGTCGAAATCTTCCGGCGAACGGCGCGACATGGCCTGCAATTCAGCCAGCGCACCGTTGTAGTCGCCGCTGTCGGCCAATTGGCCGGCCAGCATCAGGCGCACCTTGCGGGCGTTCGGATTGCGGGCGATGTAGGCGCGCGCCTCGGTCTGCGCGCGCTGCGGATCCACCTTGTAGCCGTATTCCAGCACGCGCAGGGCCGCGGGTTCCGACTTGGGATCCGCCGCCAGGGCCGCGCGCGACTCCTGCGCGGCGCGGGTGTAGTCGCCCGAGGCGGAAGCCACGTCCGCCAGCGCCAAATGCGCGGCCGGCAGCTTGCGCACGCTGTCGCTCAGGGATTCATCGAGGATGCGCAGGGCCAGGCGGCGGTCGTTCAGGCGGCTCAGCACGGCCAGGGCCTGACCGATGGCGGCCGGCTTGTCGCGCGAGGAATCGATGCGGTTGCGCAGGGCCTGCGACAGGCCCTTGGTCTGGCCGTTGGCGGCGGCCAGCGCCAGCTCGGTGGAACTGGCCTCGACGTCGTTGGGAGACAGGCGCGCCCAGACCCGCGCGGCGTCCAGGGCGCCGGGCAGGTTGCCGCCGGCCAGTTGGAATTCGAGGGCGCGGCGGGCCAGGCGAGGATCGCCGGTATCTCGCGCCAGGCCCAGCATGGTGGTAGCCGCCGAGCCGTACATGCCGCGCTGCGCGGCGATCTCGGAGGCGAGCACGCGATAAAAGATGTCGGCGGTCAGCGAGACGTAGGGCAACTGCCCGGGGCGCAGCCGGATGACTTCGGTTTCAGGGTGGCGGCTCTGGGGCGCCATCCGTGGCCCGGTCGCATCGCGCGTCCGGCTGTCGGCGGCCTGGGCCGGCGGGGTCAGTATGGCTGCCAGCGCAAGCGCTAGCGCGGCGATCCCGATATTTATAGGTTTGAAAGACGACTTCACGCGGCCCGTCCGGTTGATGGCACAATCTTCGTACACGCAATTGATGATCTTACACTGGCTCATGCCGGAACTGCCTGAAGTCGAAACCACGCGCCGAGGAATCGACGCCGTCATCACCGGCCGGACGCTGACGCGGCTGGTCATCCATGAATCCCGCATGCGCTGGCCCATCCCGCCCGATCTGCCGTCGCTGATCGCCGGCCGCGCCGTGCTGGAATGCGCGCGGCGGGGCAAGTACCTGCTGTTGCGGTTCGAGCACGGCACCCAGATCGTGCATCTGGGCATGTCGGGGTCGCTGCGCAGCGTCGCCCCCGGCGAATTCCTGCGCAAGCACGACCATGTCGAATGGATCTTCGAGCAAGCGGTGCTGCGCCTGCATGACCCGCGGCGCTTCGGCGCGGTGCTGTGGCACCCCGCAACCGACGGCCCGATAGATGCCCACCCCCTGCTGGCCAAGCTGGGCATCGAACCCTTCGACCCGCGTTTCGACGGCGCCTGGCTGCACCGCCACTTCAAGAATCACA
>JALDYL010000346.1:0-4067 GCA_032153965.1 Achromobacter sp.
TGGTGGTGCTGGCCTGCCTGCTGTCGTGGCTGTTCAACTTTCCCGGGCTGGGCATTGCCGTGGTGGGCGAGGTGCCCGCCGGCCTGCCGGCCCTGAGCCTGCCGGTGCGCCTGGAGGGCGTGGATGGCATTCTGCTGGGCGCCGCGGGGGTGCTGGTGGTCAGCTTCTCCAGTGGCATCGTGACCGCGCGCAGCTTCGCCGCGCGCACTGGGGAGCACGTGGATCCCAACCGCGAGCTGGTGGGTTTTGGCGCGGCCAACATGGCGGCGGGCCTGTTCCAGGGTTTCGTGGTGACGGGCGCGGATTCGCGCACGGCGGTAGGGCTGGTGGCTGGCGGTTCCTCGCCGCTGGTCAGCGTCACGGCCGCGGCGGCGCTGGCGGTCGTGGTGGGCCTCTTGAGCGGACCGCTGTTCTGGCTGCCGCAGGCCGTGCTGTCTGCCATCCTGCTGCTGGCCGCCATCAGCCTGTTCGACGGCCACGCCTTCATGCGTCTGGCCCGCATCTCGCGCATCGAACTGGCCTTCGGCATTCTGGCCGCGGTGGGCGTGGTGGGTTTTGGCGTGCTGCAAGGCGTGGCGGTGTCGGTCGGCGCCACGCTGCTGTATGCGATGTATGTGTCGGGTAATCCGCGCGATGCCCTGTTGGGCCGCCTGCCCGGGGAAACCGTGCTGGGCAAGCTGCACCTGAATCCCGAGGCCCAGCCGGTGCCGGGCACGGTGATCTGGCTGTTCGAGTCATCGGTGTGGTTCTTCAACGCTGACGCCTTTCGCCGGCGCGCGCGCGAGATCATCGAGCAGGCGGGCGATGCGCACTGGTTCGTGCTGGACGCCGAAGCCATGACCCAGGCGGACGCCGACGCGGTCGAAGCGTTGTATGAATTGAAGCATGCGCTGGACGAGCGCGGCATCGCGCTGCTGGTCGCGGGCGGACACGGCCAGTTCCGCACCGCCTTGGAACGCTCGGGCCTGGTCAAGAAGATCGGCCGTGAAAAGATCTTCGGCAGTCCCGAGCAGGCGGTGGAAGCGATCGAACGCTGGCGCCAGGCGCCGCCCGCGGCGCTGGGTTAGGCCGCCCCCGGCTAGGCGCCCCCGGCTAGGCGCCCCCGGCTAGGCGCCCCCGGCTAGGCGCCCCCAGCTAGTCGATGATGTGATAGCCGCCGTCGATGTATATCGTCTGTCCCGTCATGCGGCGGGCGGCATCGGTGGCGAGCCAGGCGGTGGCTTCGCCCACGTCGTCGATGGACACCAGGCTGCGCGTGGGCGCCTTGGCCTGGGCCCGGTCCAGCAGCGCGTCGAATTCGGCGATGCCCGAGGCGGCGCGCGTCTTCAGCGGTCCCGGCGATATCGCGTGCACGCGTATGCCCTGCGGGCCCAGTTCCGCCGCCAGGTAGCGGGTGGCGGATTCCAGCGCGGCCTTCACCGGCCCCATCATGTTGTAGTGCTCGACCACCATCTGCGAGCCGTAGTAGCTCATGCAGAACAGCGCGCCGCCGTTGCGCATCAGCGGCTCGGCCAGCTTGGCCATGCGGATGAAGGACCAGCAGGACACGTCCATGGCCTGCAGGAAACCTTCGCGCGAGCAGTCGGTCACGCGGCCGTGCAGGTCGTCGCGCGGGGCAAAGGCGATGGAATGCAGCACGAAATCCAGCTGGCCCCATTCGGCGGCCACGCTGTCGAACACGGCCTCCAGCTGGCCTTCGCGCATCAGGTCCAGCGGCAGCAGCAGCGGCGCTTCCACCTGGCGGGCCAGCGGCTCCACGTGGCGCAGGGCCTTGTCGTTCAGGTAGGTCACGGCCAGCTCCGCGCCCAGGGCGCGGAAGGCCTTGGCGCAGCCCCAGGCGATCGAGTCGGCATTGGCGATGCCCGTCACCAGGCCGCGCTTGCCTGCCAGCGGCAGCGGCGCGTTCATCGCTGCCTCACCAGTTCCAGCGTGTGCTGGGCGATGATCAGTTCCTCGTTGGTGCGCACCACGTAGACGCCGATGCGGCTGTCGTCGGTGGAGATGCGGGGGCCGTGGCGGGCGTTGCGTTCCGGGTCCAGCTTGATGCCCAGCCAGCCCCAGTGCTCGCTGATCGCCTGGCGGATCTCGGCGGAGTTCTCGCCCACGCCCGCGGTGAAGACGATGCCGTCCACGCCGTTCATGGCGCAGGCCAGCCCTATCATGCCTTCGGCCACGCGCCAGGCGAAGTACTGCAGCGCCAGCTTGGCCGAGGGCGCGTCGCTGGCCAGCAGCTCGCGCATGTCGTTGCTGATGCCGGAGAGGCCCTTCATGCCGCAATCGTGATAGAGCAGGTGTTCGATCTCGTCGTGGGTCATGCCGCGTTCCATCATCCACAGCACCACGCCCGGATCCAGGCGGCCGGGGCGGGTGCCCATGGGCAGGCCTTCCAGCGCGGTGAAGCCCATGGTGCTGTCCACGCTCTTGCCGTGATGCATGGCGCAGGCGGAAACGCCCGAGCCCAGATGGGCCGCGATGATCTTGCCGCCGGCGATGTCCGGCAGCGCCTTCTTCAGGCGCTGCGCGATGTATTCGTAGGACAGGCCATGGAAGCCGTAGCGGCGCACGCCTTCCTGGTACAGCCGTTCCGGCAGGGCGTAGCGGTCGGCCACGTCGGAGTGGCTGCGGTGGAACGCGGTGTCGAAGCACGCGACCTGCGGAATCCAGGGGCGGCGCTCGCGGATCACGCGGATGGGCGCCAGGTTGTTCGGCTGGTGCAGCGGCGCCAGCGGCGTGAAGGTGTCGAGCTTGGCCAGGATGGCGTCGTCGATCAGTACCGGCTCGGACAGGTCGGGTCCGCCGTGCACCACCCGGTGGCCCACGGCCAGCGGCGCGCCGCCCAGGTGGCCGCTGAGCCAGGTGCCGACGACTTCCTGGCCGTTGGGCACGTCGGGCGCGTGGCTGGGCGCGATCTCGCGTTCGACCAGGGTCTGGCCGGCGGCGTCGCGCACTTTCAGCTTGGGGTGCGAGGTGCCTATGCCTTCGAGCTGGCCGCCCAGGCGCGGGGCCAGCTCCTGCGCGCCGTCGATGTCGTACAGGTAGAACTTGATGCTGGAACTGCCGGCGTTGATGACGAGGATGGTGTCGGTCATGGCGCTGTGATTCCGGATTCCGAGGGGCGCTTCAGGCGAGCGGGCGGGCCTGTTGCTGGGCCAGGTGGTGGGCGTAGATCGCGGCCACCGCGCAGGACGCGAGGCGCGAGCGCGGGCTGTCGGCGCGGCTGGTCAGGATGATGGGCACGCGCGCGCCCAGCACGATGCCGGCCGCCTCGGCGTTGGCCAGGAAGGTCAGGTTCTTGGCCAGCATGTTGCCGGCCTCCAGGTCGGGCACTACCAGCACCTGGGCCACGCCGGCCACCGGCGAGCGTATGCCCTTGATGCGCGCGGCGTCGGGGCTGATGGCGTTGTCCAGCGCCAGCGGGCCGTCCAGCAGGCCGCCCGCGATCTGGCCGCGGTCGGCCATCTTGCACAGCGCGGCGGCTTCGATGGTGCTGGGGATGCTGGGATTGACCTGCTCGACCGCCGACAGGATCGCCACGCGCGGCTCGCCCAGGCCCAGGCCGTGGTGCAGGTCGATCACGTTGCGGATGATGTCGGCCTTGGTTTCCAGGTCCGGGAAGATGTTGATGGCGGCGTCGGTGATGAAGAGCGGCTCCGCGTAGGTCGGCACTTCCATGATGAAGACGTGGCTGATGCGCCGGCTGCTGCGCAGGCCGGTGCTGCGCGCCACCACTTCGTGCATCAGTTCGTCGGTGTGCAGGCTGCCCTTCATCAGCAGTTCGGCTTCGCCGCTGCGCACCAGGGCGACGGCGCATTCGGCCGCCGCGTGGCTGTGCGGCGCGTCGACGATGCGGGCATCGCCCAGGTTCAGATTGTGCTCGGCGGCGGTGGCGCGGATCTTTTGCTCCGGGCCCACCAGGATGGGCTTGAGCAGTCCCAGGTCGCGCGCTTCAAGCGCGGCCGACAGCGAGGGTTCGTCGCAGGGATGGGCGATGGCGCAATGCGCCGGCGCCAAGGTCTGCGCGCGCGCGATGAGCTTGTCGTAATGGGTCGAAGGGGGCAGCGTCATGC
>JALDYL010000091.1:0-19520 GCA_032153965.1 Achromobacter sp.
TGATCCGCCACTTCAACCGCCTGATCGAACCCAGCGCCGGCCACATCCTGGTCGATGGCGTGGACGTGGTCAGCCTGAACAAGCGCGACCTGGAAGTCTTCCGCCAGAAAAAGATGAGCATGGTGTTCCAGCGCTTCGGCCTGTTCCCGCACCGTACCGTGCTGGACAACGCCGCCTACGGCCTGACCGTGCAGGGCGTGGGCCGCGCCGAACGCGAAAAGCGCGCCCGCGAATGGCTGGACCAGGTGGGCCTGTCGGGCTTCGAGAACCAGTACCCGCACCAGTTGTCGGGCGGCATGCAGCAGCGTGTCGGCCTGGCCCGGGCGCTGGCCACCGATGCCGAAATCCTGCTGATGGACGAAGCCTTCTCGGCGCTGGATCCGCTCATCCGCCGCGAGATGCAGGACCAGTTGCTGCAATTGCAGGCCAAGCTCAACAAGACCATCGTCTTCATCACGCATGACCTGGACGAAGCCCTGCGCCTGGGCAACCGCATCGCCATCCTCAAGGACGGCGAACTGGTGCAGGAAGGCACGCCGGAAGACATCCTGTTGAACCCGGCCAACGACTACGTGCAGTCGTTCCTGCAGGACGTGAACCGCACCAAGGTGCTCAACGCCACGCACGCCGTGAACCCGGCGCGCCTGACTTTGACCATGCGTTCACGTCCGGCTCACGCCATGGACCGCATGCGCGCCCTGAACTATGAGTACGCCCCGGTGCTGGACGGCAAGCGGCTGGCCGGCGTGCTGACCGCCGAGGCCGCCACGCGCGCCATCGAGGAAGGCGCGCGCGACATCTCCCGCTACGTCGAGGACCTGGCCTCCGTGCCCGCCACGGCCGGTCTGGGCGAGGTGCTGGCCCAACTGGTGCACAGCGACCAGCCAGTCGCGGTGACCGGCGAAGACGACGAGTTCATCGGCATGCTGTCGCGCAAGAAAGTGGTGGAACTGGTGACGCCGGCCCTGGCCGAAACCCCGGCGCCGGCGGAAGCCGCCGCTGCCTCCGACGCGCAAGAGCAGTCCGAGCCCGAGCGCCGCGATCAGGCGGCCTGACAGGGAAAAACCCTAATCAGGATCGGGGCCGCGCGGGCGTCTGCGCGGCCCCGATGCGGATATGATGGTTTGCCGGCCGCCTGGGCCGGTTTCTCCTTTTTCGGAACATCGGAATCCGTCATGCCTATCTTGAATGTCCAGATCATGGAAGGCCACTCGGCCGCCCAGAAGGCCGCGCTGTTGCAGGCCGCGTCCAACGCCGTCGTCGAAAGCATCGCGGCGCCGCTGCCCAGCGTGCGCATCGTGCTGCAGGAAGTGCCGGCGGCGCACGTGATCGTGGGCGGAGAAATCGGCCGTGCCATGGCGCGCGTCGACGTGGCGCTGATCTCGGGCCGCGACGAAGCCAAGAAGGCCGCGCTGATCGCCGCGCTGAACCAGGCGGTGTGCGCCAGCATCGGCATCTCGGGCCAGGACGTGCGCGTGCTGCTGCGCGACGTGCCCAACACCGACATGGGCGCGGCCAACGGCATCACGGCCAAGGCCAACGGCCGCTGAGCTTTGCTGCCGGCTCGGCAGTTCCAGTAAAACGCCCGCGATAGCGGGCGTTTTGCATAGTCCTTCAGCAAAAGCTTCAATCCAGCTTCACGTTGGCCGCCTTGACCACTTCTCTCCACCGCCCGATTTCGCTCTTGATGTAGGCGGCATATTCCTGCGGCGTGGATCCCAGCGCCTGCGCGCCCTGCGCCTTGAGCTGTTTGGCCATTTCGGGCGATTGCAGCGCGCGGCGGATTTCGGCGTTCAGCTTGTCTATGACCGGCGCCGGCGTGCCCGCCGGCACCACCACGCCTTGCCAGGCGCCCATCTCGAACCCGGGCACTACGGTTTCCGCCACCGTCGGCACATCGGGCAGCTGCTCGCTGCGCGTGCCGCTGGTCACCGCCAGCGCGCGCAGCTTGCCTTCGCGGATGAAGCCCAGCGAATCGTTCAGCGTATTGGTCATGAGCTGCACCTGCCCGCCGACCAGGTCCGTCATGGCTGGGGCGCTGCCGCGGTACGGCACATGCACCGCGTCGATCTGGAGCGAACGCAACAGCAGCAGGGCGCCCAGGTGCGTGACGTTGCCGGCGCCGGCCGAACCATACGAGAGCTTGCCGGGATGCTCGCGCGCATACTGCACGAACGTGCGCGTGTCCTGCGCCGGTACGGACGGATGCACCAGCAGCACCAGCGGAATCACCGCGGTGGACGACACCGGCGCGAAGTCCGTGACCGGGTCGAAGGCCAGCGACCGGTACAGGTTGGGGCTGAGCGCGATGGAGGACGTGTTGTACAGCACGGTATAGCCATCGGGCTTGGCGGCAGCCGCGTACTGCATGCCGATGTTGCCGTTGGCGCCGCCCTTGTTCTCGACCAGCACGGTCTGGCCCAGCTGCTCCGTCAGCTGTTTGGCCAGCACCCGGGCGACCAGGTCGGTCGGCCCGCCGGGCGGGAAGGGCACCACCATGGTGATGGGGCGTTCGGGCCAGGCGGCTTGCGCGCTTGCGGCGCCTCCCAGCGCCAGGATGGCGAGGCAACTCGCCAGCACTGCTTTCTTCATTGTCTGTCTCCTTGTGCTGTTCTAGTGACGCGGACCGCGTCCAGGCGGCAGCTCCCTCTGCGCGGAGAGCTTGGCCGTCCGATGAAACCTCAGGGCCTGCCGGCCAGCATGCGCGTGGCCGTGTAGGCCATCACCGGCTTGCCGTGCTGGTTGCGTACTTCGATGGCGGACGTCACCACCGCCCGGTTGTGCTGCGACGTGGGGCGCACGCCCGTGACTTCAATCTCGGCCCAGATGGTGTCGCCCGCGACCACGGGCGCCAGCATCTTCTTGTGGACTTCCAGCAGCGCAAGCCCGGTGCCTTGCACCATGCCCTGCATGATCAGGCCCTCGATCAGGCCGTAGGTCAGCGCGCCGGGGGCGGGGCGACCCTGGATCGCGCCGTGGGCATAGGTGGCGTCGATGAAGATCGTCTCCAGCATGCCGGTCACGCTGATGAAGTTGACGATATCGGTCTCGGTCACCGTGCGGCGGAACGTCTGGAAGCGCTGGCCCACGGCCAGGTCCTGCCAGTAGTAGCCCTGGCCAAGCTGCTTGATGCCGGCGTTGCTGTCTGCGGTCATGCGGGTTCCTTGCGATTGATAAGGGTTGAGGAATGCGCGTCGCGGGCGGCGCCCGATTCCAGAAGCGCGGAGATCCGGGCCTCGTCCAGGCCGGCCTGGCGCAGCACGTCCAGCGTGTGCTCGCCCAGGCGCGGCGGCATCGCGGCCGGCACATGGGAGCGCTGCAGGCGCACCGGGTTGCGGGGAAAGCGATAGCGGCTGCCGGAGGCGCTTTCCAGCGGCGTGAAGAAGTCCACGCTTTGCAGATGCGGGTCGGCCTCCAGGTCCTGCAGGCGGTTCACGGGCGCGGCGGGGATTTCCAGGCGTGCGCACAGCGCCAGCCAGTAGGCGGTATCGCGCTGCGCCACGATGCCGGCCTGCAGTTCGTATAGCGTTTCGATGTGCCGTGTGCGCGACGCGATGTCGGCAAAGCGCGCATCCTGCGCCAGATCGCGGCGCTCTGCGGCGATGAAGAAGTCGCGCCAGTGGGCGTCGGTGTAGGGCATCAGGCAGACATGGCCATCGGCGGTCTTGCAGGGCTTGCGCCAGGGCGTGAGCACGCGCGGATAGCCTGCCTCGCCGGGCTCGTCGGCCAGGTGCCTGCCGTAGTAATGCTCGACCAGCGCGTAGGACGCCATGCTTTCGAACATGGGCACTTCCAGCTGCTGGCCCGCGCCGGTGCGCTCGCGCTGGAACAGCGCGGCCAGGATGGCGTGCGCCGCGATCAAGCCGCAGGTCTTGTCGGCGGCCACGGTGGGCAGGTAGCGCGGCGCCCCTGTCTGGCGGTCCACCAGGTCGGCCAGGCCCGACAGGCCCTGGATGATGTCGTCATAGGCGGGCTGGCCATCGTAGGCGCCGCCCGCGCCGAAGCCGTACAGGCCGGCGTAGACCAGCCGCGGATTGCGCGCGCACAACGTGTCCGGGCCCAGCCCCAACGCGGCCATCTTGGCCGGGCGCATGCTGTGCATCAGCACGTCGGCCTGGTCCGCCATCGTCAATAGCGCCTGCCGCGCGGCGGCCTGCTTCAGATCCAGGACGATGCTGCGCTTGTTGCGGTTCAGGCCCAGGAAGATGGCGGCCAGCCCGGGTTCCTGGGCGGGGCCGGTATGCCGCGTGGAATCGCCCGCAGGCGCTTCCACCTTGATCACGTCGGCGCCATAGTCGGCGAGTATCTGCGAGGCGTAGGGGCCGAACACCACGGACGTCAGGTCCAGGATGCGCACGCCGCCCAAGGCGCTGGCTGGGGATGGGGGAGAGGCTGTCATGGCGGGAATCCTATCGGCCAGCCGCATACGCGTCTAATATGGCGTGGGTATTGGGCGATATGGAATTTGTTATGGCTATCGATTTACGGCAGCTGCGGCAGTTCGTCACCATTGCGGAGCTGGGCAGCTATCGGCGGGCCGCCGACGCGCTGCATATCGCGCAACCGGCGTTGTCGGTCTCGATCCAGAAACTGGAACATGCGGTGGGCGTGCCGCTGCTGGTGCGCGGCCCCAAGGGCGTGACGCCGACGCCCGCGGGGCAGGCGCTGATGGCGGATGCCCGGCGCGCGCTGTTCCACGCCGACCAGGCGCGCCAGGCCGCTCGCCGCGTGGCGCTGGGCGAGTGGGGCACGCTGCGGCTCGGCTTCGTCGGGTCGGCGACCTACATGTTGCTGCCGCGCTGCCTGCCGGCATTCCGCGCGCAGTATCCGGACGTGCAACTGGACCTGCGCGAGGACAGCACGGTAGGCCTGGTCGCGATGTTGCGCGCCAACGATATCGACGCCGGCCTAGTGCGCGGGCCCCTGGCGGAAGACGCGGCGCTGGATTCCTGGGTGGTCGAGCGCGACGACCTGATCCTGGCCGTGCCTGCGGGGCATGCGCTGGCAGCGGGCGGGCCGGTCGGCCTGGGCCGCGCCCGCGCCGAGAACTTCGTGCTGTATTCGCCGTTGAAGGTGCCGGGCCTGCACGGCGTGGCGCAGGCGCTATGCCTCAAGGCGGGGTTTTCGCCGCGCATCAGCCAGGAGGCAATACAGGTGCAGACGCTGATCAGCCTGGTGGCCAGCGGCATGGGGCTGGCGCTGGTGCCGGGCGTGACGCGCGCCTACTCCACTCCGCACGTGGCCTTCGTGCCGCTGACCGACCCCGATGCGCAGGATGCTCTGTCCCTGTCGCTGGTGACGCATCGCGACACATCCTGCGCATCGGTGCTGCGCCTGCGCGACTGCATGCTGCGTCCCGCCGGCTGAAGCCGCGACTAGGCTTTCAGGCCCAGCTCGGCCACGAATCTCTTTTCTTCCGCCACCTGCCGGACCGCGAAGTCGGTGTAGGCGGCGCTGTCCATCAGCATGTGCGGCTGGTCGGCGGTTTCCAACGCGCGGTTGTATTCCGGGTCGCGGGATGCGCGGTGGAACGCCTGTTGCAAGGCGCGTGTGATCTCGGGATCCATGCCCTTCGGCCCGGCGATGCCGACCGGGTTGGCCGCGACGATGGGATAGCCCAGTTCCGTCAGCGTGGGCACGTCGGGCACGCGCTTGGCGCGGGTTTCTCCCAGCACCGCCAGCAGGCGAGCCTTGCCCGTGTCTATCATCGGTCCCCAGCCCGCGTCCGAGATCATCTGGATATGGCCTCCCAGCAGCGCGGTGGTCTCTTCGGCCGCGCCCTTGTAGGGGATGAAGTTGAAGCGCGTGTTCGTCAGGCGCGACAGGCGTTCGATCGCGATGCGTCCCGAGCCGCCGGTGCCGGTGGCGCCATAGCTGATCTTGTCGGGATGAGCGCGCGCGTCGGCGATCAGCTCGTCCAGCGTGCGCCAGGGCGCGTCCTCGCGCACCACGATGGCGTAGGAGTAGGCCGTCATGCAGGCGACGTAGGTGAAGTCCTTGAGCGGGTCGTAGTTGACCTGCTGCAGGAAGGGGTAGCGGAACAGCGTGCCGACCACCACCGACACCGTATAGCCGTCCGGCGCGGCTGTGTGCGCCATGGCTGCCGGGCCCAGCGTGCCGCCCGCGCCCGGCCGGTTGGCGATGACGACTGTCTGCCCCAGCTCGCGCGAGGCCGCGACCGCCAGCGCGCGCATCTGGGTGTCCGTCGCGCCGCCTGCCGGAAATGGCACGATGAGCGTGACGGGGCGGGTCGGAAAGCCTGCGGCGCCGGCGATACGCGGCAAGGCCAGCGCGGCGGGCAAGGCCGCGCCCAGCTTGAGCAGGCTGCGGCGTCGGGGCGAAAGGCTGCGATGAGGATCAATCATGATGGTCTCCGTCCTGGTTATGGTCGCTGGGAAGGTCGGGCGGGCTGGCCGTATGTGCCTACAGCGCGATGCCTCGCCCGATCAGGCTGGCGACGTCCGGCTCGCTGTAGCCGGCCTCGCGCAGGATCTGATCGGTGTGTTCGCCGGGCAGCGGGGCCTGGCGGCGTATGGTGAACTGGAAGCCCGACATCTTCACCGGGCTGGCCACGTGGGTATGGCGGCCATAGGCCGGATGCTCGGTCTGCAGCGGCATGCCGCGGGCGACGAACTGCGGGTGCGCCAGGCTTTCCGCCAGCTTCAGCACCGGCGACACGCAGCAGTCGGCGCCTTCCAGCAGCGCCAGCCAATGCGCCAGCGGCCGGGCGCCGAAGATCTGCTGCAATTCGGCGCGCACGCGCGCCTGTTGCGTCGCGTCCCCGTTTCGGTGCAGCGGCGTCAGGTCGGGGCGTTCCAGCCGCCGGCACAGCGTTTCCCAGAACTTCGGCTCCAGTGCCGCGACCGCCAGGTAGCGTCCATCCGCGGCGCGGTACTGGCCATAGCAGGCCAGCCCGCCGGACAAGGTATCGGCGCCCGCCGGCCGCGTGTCGCCGCGGGCGTTGAGCGTGGCCAGCGGCACGACGGCGCCGGCCAGCAGGCCGTCGGCGATGGCGATGTCGACATAGCGTCCGCGCCCGCTGCGCTGGGCGTCGTACAGCGCGGCCAGGATGCCCATCACAGCGGTCAGCGAGCCGCCAAGAATGTCGGCCACCGGCAGGTTGGACAGCGCCGGCAGATCGGGCCCGCAGCCCATCTGGTCGGCGACGCCGGCGCAGGCCGCATAGTTCAGGTCGTGGCCCGCGGCATCGCGCTGCGGGCCGTCCTGGCCGTAGCCTGTGATGCTGCAGTACACCAGCCGGGGATTGTGCCGCGCCAGGGTGGGGTAGTCGGCCCTCAGCCGCGCGGCCACGCCGGGCCGGAAACTCTCGATCACCACGTCCGCGCCGCGCGCCAGCGCGGCCAGCGCCGCCTGCCCTTCGGGATGCTTGAGATCCAGCCGCAGCCCGCGCTTGTTGCGGTTGCAGATGGCGCGCAGGGGCGGCGGCGCGTAGTCGCCCGCCTGCGTGTCTTCGATCTTGATCACGTCGGCGCCCAGGTCGGCCAGGTACTGCGCGCCCAGCGGACCGGGCAGCAGCCGCGACAGGTCCAGGATCCTGACGCCTGCAAGCGGGGCGGTGTTCGGTGTATCCAAAGAGGGACTCCCGTAAATACGAAGTGGCATGCCAGGCTGAGGCTCGCGCCAGTCTAGGCGCGGCTTTCCGGCCGACCAATGGCGAATTCGCTGATTGCGCTTGGCGAGAATGCTCAAGCCGGCCATTCCTGCGCGCGCAGGCTTTGGCTACCATCGATCCATCGGCATACGCCAGCCGCAGGATTTCCTCATGACCCATCACACCATCGCCGTGGGGCATATCGCCCAGATCCTGCAAGGCGCGCGCAGCCGGGGCGTGGACGTGGACCGTGTCCTGATGCGCGCCGGCGTGCCGCCGTCCCTGCTGCAGGCGCCGATGGCGCGGGTATCGCAAGCGCAGCTCGCGCAGATCATGCGGACGTTGCGCCGCGCCACCCGCGACGACTTCCTGGGCATGGGCCAGCATGCCGTTCCCATGGGGGCGTTCGACCACGCCTGCCGGCTAGCGCTGCGGGAAGACACGGTGGGGCAGGCGCTGCGCGTGGCGTTCCGCTACTACCATGGCGTGCTGCGGGATTTCACCGCCCGCCTGTGCGTGAGCGGCGAGCGCGCGCGCATCGTGCTCGATTCGCGCGGTCCCAGCAGCTGCGCGCGCTGGTACGGCGAACGCACCTTCCTGCTCTTCACGCTAGGCGTGGCCAACTGGCTGGCGGCGCGGCGCATTCCCATCCTGGGCGTGGATTACAGCAGCGGCGCCCGCAGCGCCGATGCGCACAGGCTGTTCTATGCGCCGGTGCGCTATGGCCAGCCCGTCACGGGCCTGTGGCTGGAATCGCGCTGGCTGGCCTTGCCGGTGGTGCAGAACGAACAGACGCTCAAGCCGTTCCTGGCCAACGCGCCGTTCGACCTGCTGGTGAAATTCCAGGACCGCACCACCCTGACCGACCGCATCCGCCGCCTGTTGCGCAACGATCTGTCCAAGGAGTTGCCGTCGCTGGTCCAGGTCAGCGCGCAGCTGGCAATGACGCCGCAGACGCTGCGGCGACATCTGCGCGAAGAGGGCCGGGGCTTCCAGGCCCTGAAGGACGACCTGCGGCGCGATGCCGCCGTCGAGTACCTGGGCCGGCAGGATCTGTCGTTGATGGACATCGCCGAGCGGCTTGGTTTTTCCGAACCCAGCACCTTCCACCGCGCCTTCAAGAAATGGACCGGCGTGTCGCCGGGCGAGTACCGCCGCAATCGCCTGGTCCACGGTCCCGCGGGCCGGCCAGCCACTGACACTTTTGGCCTATCGGTTTGACGCCTGCGGCCATTGCCGCGATCCGGCCCCCAGGGAGAAGCTAAGGGCTCGGCGACGAACGCACGCTGTTCCGCGCAAGGAGCACGGCGCCGCAGGAGACGAGCATCATGTATCTGACACAAGGCCTGCATCGCGCAGGCCGGCTGCACCCCGGCAAGATCGCGCTGCATGAAGGCGCAAGGCATTGGACCTATGCCGCGCTGATCGATTGGACCGCTCGCAAGGCTGCGGTATTGCGCGGCCATGGCGTGCTGCCGGGCGATCGCGTGGCGCTCTGGAGCGTCAACGGGGCGGATCAAGTGTCTTGGATCCTGGCATGCTGGTGGCTGGGTGCGGCGGCGCTGCCGCTGAACACGCGCTGGAGCGGCGGGGAACTCGCGCAAGCGCTGGCGGATTGCAGCCCGCGCCTGCTGCTGGTGGACGAGACCATGGCGCCGCGCATGGCCGATGTGATCATTCCTGCCGGCACGGCGCCGCTGTCCGCCGAAGTGTTGGAAGCGCACGCCGTCGCGGCGGCACCGCAGCAGGATGCCCGTGCGGGCGGCGACGCGCTAGCCGTGGTCCTCTTTACGGGCGGCACGACCGGCGCGCCCAAGGGCGCCATGCTGACGCACGCGAATCTCTGGAGCGCCGCGGTAGCCAGGATGGCTACCGTTCCCACGCCGCCCGACAGCCGCACCCTGCTGGTCGCGCCGCTGTTCCATGTCGCCGGATTGGGACGATTGATCGGACAGCTTGTCGCGGGCGCCTCGGTGGTGGCGCAGCGCGGCTTCCAGCCCCGCGCGGTGCTGCAGGCTTTGCAGGACGACGGTGTAACCGAGGTGCTGCTGGTGCCCAGCATGATCCAGATGCTGCTGGATGAACCCGGGTTCGCGCAGTATCGGCTGGACGGCGTGCGGCGCGTGATCTGGGGCGCATCGCCCATTTCCCGGGCCTTGCTCGACCGCGCGCTGGCGGCCTTTCCGCGGGCGGAGTTCGTGCATGCCTACGGCATGACCGAAACCGCCGCCACCGTCGCCATCAATGCAGAGGTGCGCCAGGGCGGCACGCGCGCCGAATCGGCGGGAAGGCCGGCGGTGGGCGTCGAAACCCGCATCCTCGCGCCCGACGGCAGCGAGGCGGCGCCGGGCGTGGTCGGCGAACTGGCGGTGCGCGGACCCATGGTGATGCAGGGCTACTGGAACCGGCCCGAAGACACGCGCCGCGCATTCGACCAGGGCTGGCTGTTGACAGGCGACGCGGCCCGCCAGGACGAGGACGGGTATCTGTACATCGTCGACCGGCTCAAGGACATGATCGTCAGCGGCGGTGAAAACGTCTACGGCGCCGAGGTGGAAGGTGTGCTGGCCCGCCACCCGCTGGTCGCGCGCTGCGCGGTCATCGGCGTGGCGCATGCGCGCTGGGGCGAGGCGGTGCATGCGGTGATCGTGCCGCGTCCCGGCCTGGGAGCGGACGCGGACGCCCTGGACAGGCACTGCCGCCAGTGGCTGGCCGCCTACAAGTGTCCCAAGACCTACGAATTCCTTGGCGAACTGCCGATGTCGGCCGCGGGCAAGGTGCTGAAGTCCGCGCTGAGGCAAGACCACGAATCCAGGCGCGCGGCCGTCGTCGCGCCCGCTCATCAGGAGAATCAGGCATGAATCGGAAAGTATGGGTGGCAGGGGTGGGCATGATTCCCTTCAGCAAGCCCGGCGCCAGCGAGGCATACACCGTGATGGGCGCGCGCGCCGTGCGCGAGGCGTTGCGGGATGCCGGGCTGCAATACGACGCGGTCCAGCAGGCCTACGCGGGCTACGTCTACGGCGATTCGACCGCCGGCCAGGCGGTGGTCTACGGCGTGGGCTTGAGCGGCATCCCGGTGTTCAACGTCAACAACAATTGCGCAAGCGGTTCGTCGGCCCTGTTCCTGGCGCGCCAGGCCGTGGAAAGCGGCGCAGTGGAGTGCGCGCTGGCGGTAGGCTTCGAACAGATGGTGCCGGGCGCGCTGAAAGGCGTGTACGAGGACCGGCCATCGCCCTTGCAGGATTTTGTCTCGGCGATGAGCGACATGCAGGGCTATGACACGGCCAAGCCGCGTGCGGCCCAGTTCTTCGGCGGTGCGGGCCGCGACTACATGAAGGAGCACGGCATCGGCGCCGACCTCTTCGCCCGCATCGCGGTCAAGGCGCGCCAGCATGCCGCGCGCAATCCCTACGCGGTGTTTCGCCAGCCAGTCACGCTGGACGAGGTGCTGGCCGCGCCCATGATCTTCGATCCGCTGACGCGCCTGCAATGCTGCCCGCCGACCTGCGGCGCGGCGGCCGCCATCCTGTGCTCGGACGCGTTCGCGCGCCGCCATGGCCTGGCGCCCGCCGTCAGCATCGCCGCGCAGGCCATGACGACGGACATGCCATCCACCTTCGGCGCGGGCGACATGCGCAAGGTGGTGGGTTTCGATATGACGCGGGCCGCCGCCGACCAGGTCTATGAGGCGGCCGGCATCGGCCCCGACGATGTGGACGTGGTGGAGCTGCACGACTGCTTCACCGCCAACGAACTGATCACCTACGAGGGCCTGCGTTTGACGCCGGAAGGCGGCGCCGAGAAGTTCATTCTGGAAGGCGACAACACCTACGGCGGCAAGGTCGTGACCAATCCATCCGGCGGGCTGCTGTCCAAGGGCCACCCCCTGGGCGCGACAGGCCTGGCGCAATGCACCGAGCTGGTATGGCAGCTGCGCGGCCAGGCGGATCTGCGCCAGGTCGAGGGCGCCAGGCTGGCGCTGCAGCACAACCTTGGTTTGGGCGGCGCCTGCGTGGTGACGCTATATCAGGCAGCCTGAGGAGATCGCCATGCTCGACACCAGCCACATCGGCGCCGCCTTGCCGGCGTTCAACGCGACCGTGGAGGCGGGCCGCCTGCGCTTCTTTGCCAAAGCCACCGGCCAGGACGACCCGGTCTACACCGACGAAGCCGCCGCGCGCGCGGCGGGACACCCGGGACTGCCGGTGCCGCCGACCTTCTTCTTCTGCCTGGAAATGGACAGTCCGCAGCCCGCCGCCATGCGTGAACTGCTGGGCATCGACATCGCACGGGTGCTGCATGGCGAACAGGGCTTCGTCTACCACGCCATGGCGCATGCGGGCGACGAATTGCGCTTCGAACCGCGCATCGCCGACATCTACGCCAAGAAGGGCGGCGCGCTGGAGTTCGTGGTGCGCGAAACCCGGGTGACCGACGCCGGTGGGCGCCTGGTCGCCCAACTGCGCGCGACCACCGTCGTGCGCAATGCCTGAGGAGACCGGGATGACTGCGGCAATGAATCGTGACGCCAAGGCCGGCGATGAGCTGCCCGGCTTTACCGCCGGGCCGGTCAGCCGGCTGGGGCTGGCGCTGTACTGCGGCGCCTCGGGCGACCACAACCCGATACATGTGGACCTGGATTTCGCCCGCGCCGCGGGCATGGACGACGTATTCGCCCACGGCATGCTGTCGGCCGCCTATCTGGCCCGCCTGCTGACGAACTGGGCGCCGCAATCGGCGCTGCGCGAGTACGCCGTGCGCTTCGTGGCGATCACGCATGTGGGCGACGAGGTCCGTTGTTCCGGCAGCGTAGTGGAACGTTTTGATGCAGACGGCGAAAGTCGGGTGCGGGTGGAACTGCATGCGCGCAGCCAGACCGGCGAACTGCGCCTGAGCGGCGTGGCGGTGCTGGCGGTTCAGTAAACCAGAAACAGGAGAGAGCGATGGGTACATTGGAAGGCAAGGTAGCGCTGGTCTCGGGTGCGGGACGCGGCATCGGACAGGAGATCGCGCTGAAGCTGGCGCGCGAAGGCGCCAGCGTGGTGGTCAACGACCTGGACGCGGGACCGGCGGAAGAAACCGTCGGGCTCATCCGCAAGGCCGGCGGCCAGGCCGAGGCTTGCGCCGGCAGCGTGATCGAAGCGGGCTTCGCCGAACGTTTCGTCGGCACGGCCGTGAACACCTACGGCGGCCTGGACATCATCGTCAACAACGCTGGCTACACCTGGGACAACGTGATCCAGAAGATGACGGACGAGCAATGGGACGCGATCCTGGCGGTGCACCTGTCCGCACCGTTCCGCATCCTGCGCGCCGCGTCCGGCTTCATCCGCGTGGCGGCCAAGGCCGAAGCGGAGCAGGGCAAGGAAGTGTTCCGCAAGGTCGTGAATATTTCATCCACTTCCGGCGTCATGGGCAATGCCGGGCAGGCGAACTACGCCGCTGCCAAGGCCGGCATCAATGGCCTGACGCGCGCCTTGGCCAAGGAATGGGGCCGTTACAAGGTCAACGTCAACAGCGTGGCCTTCGGGCTGATCAAGACGCGCCTGACCGAAGCCCCCGCCGACGGCGATGCCACGCTGGACATCGAAGGCCGGCAGATCAAGGTGGGCGTCAATCCGCAGGTGCTGAAGAACGCCGAAAGCCTGATCCCCATAGGCCGCGCCGGCACGCCGGCGGAAGCCGCGGGCGCGGTGTACCTGTTCTGCCTGCCCGAGTCCAACTACGTCAGCGGCCAGGTGCTGGTCGTGGGCGGCGGCCGTCCTTGAGCGCAGGAGGAATCCAATGGACACGCCACGCCAAGGCTGGATGGACGCGGACCTGACGCTGTTTCAGGATTCGACGCGGCGCCTCTTCGAGAAGGAGTTCGTGCCCGACGAAGAACGTTGGCGCAAGCAACAACACGCGGACCGCGAGGTCTGGAACAAGGCGGGCCGCCTGGGCCTGCTGTGCGTGAGCATGCCCGAAGCCTACGGCGGCGGCGGCGGCAGCTTCGCGCACGAGGTCATCGTGGCGGCGGAACAGGCGCGCGCCATGGTCCACGGCTTCAGCAACAACGTGCACAGCGCCATCCTGGCGCACTACATCCTGAACTACGGCACGGAAGAGCAGAAGCGGCGCTGGCTGCCGCGCATGGCCACGGGCGAACTGGTCGGCGCCATCGCCATGAGCGAACCGGGGGCGGGGTCGGACCTGAAGAGCGTGCGCACCACCGCCGTCCAAGAGGGCGGCGAGTACGTGCTCAACGGATCCAAGACCTTCATCACCAACGGCCTGCATGCGGATCTGGTCTGCGTGGTGGCCAAGACCGACGCGCAGGCGGGGGCCCGGGGCGTGTCGCTGATCATGGTGGAAACGCAGGGCCTGGCGGGCTTCAGGCGCGGGCGGCTGCTGGAGAAGCTGGGCCAGAAGAGCCTGGACACCGCGGAGCTGTTCTTCGACGGCGCGCGCGTGGACCAGGACTGCCTCCTGGGCGGTGTCGAGGGCCGCGGCTTCGCCCAGCTGATGCAGCAATTGCCGCGCGAACGGCTGCTGATCGCGGTGGGCGCGGTGGCCACGATGCGGCGCGCCATCGAGGAAACCATGGCCTACGCCAGCACGCGCCAGGTCTTCGGCCAGGCGCTCATCGAACTCCAGAACACGCGCTTCAAGCTGGCCGAGTGCGAGACAGTCGCCACCATTGCGGCACGCTTCGTCGACGATTGCATCGAGCGCCAGCTGGCGGGCACGCTCGACCTGTCCACCGCGGCCATGGCCAAGTGGTGGACCACGCAGATGAATTGCCAGGTGATCGATGAATGCCTGCAGTTGCACGGCGGCTACGGCTATATGCTGGAGTACCCGATAGCCAGGATGTACGCGGATGCGCGCGTGGGCAAGATCTACGGCGGCTCCAACGAGATCATGAAGGAAATCATCGCGCGCGCCATGACCGCCTGAGGCGCATGGAAAGAATCAGAACAGGCTCGAGGAGACAAGATGCACCAAGCGCACTACCGGTACTGGCCCAAGGGGCTGCCGAAGGAAATCAGTCCGCCGCAGTCCAGCCTTTATTTCAACCTGGAGGCGTCGGCCACGCGCTATCCCGGCAAGCCCGCCATCGTGTTCTACGACGCTGTCCTCGACTACGCGCGCTTGAAGCGCGAGGTCGACGCCATGGCCGGCTACCTGCAGCACAGCGCAGGCGTCAAGGCAGGCGACCGCGTTCTGCTGCTAAGCCAGAACTGTCCGCAATTCGTCATCGCGTATTACGCGATCCTTCGGGCCGATGCCGTGGTGGTGCCAGTGAACGCCATGAGCACCGCGCAGGAGCTGGCGCACTACCTGGAGGACAGCGGCGCGCGCGTGGCGTTCGCCGCCCAGGAACTGTGCGCGCAGCTGAATGGTTTTACGCAGGACGGCCGCCTGGAGCGTGTGATCGTCCACACCTATTCCGACTATCTCGACGGCGCCGCCCCTGATGCTCCGGACTGGGTCGTCGCGCCCAGGCGCGCGCCCGATGTGCGCGGCGGCGTGCCTTGGTACGGCGCGCTGGCGGTCAATGCGCAGCCGCTGCCGCACCGGGCCGGCGCGAAGGACCTCTGCCTGCTGCCCTATACCTCGGGCACCACCGGCCGGCCCAAGGGCTGCCGCCATACCCACGGCACCATGAATGCCTCCCTGGCGGGCTCGCAGCTATGGCGCGGCCTGACGTCAGAGGCGGTCATCATGGGCGTGGCGCCGATGTTCCATCTGCTGGGCATGCAGAGCTGCATGAACACGCCCATCCTGCTGGGCGCCACGGTGGTGGTGTTGCCGCGTTGGGACCGTCAGGTGGCAGGCCGGCTGATGGCGCGCCATCGCGTCAGCGTCTGGGCCGCGCCGCCCGCGATGGTCGTGGATTTCTTCGCCCAGCCCGGCATCGAGGCCCTGGACCTGTCCGGCCTGGCGCAGCTATGCGGCGGCGGGGCGCCCATGCCCGAGGCGGTTTCGGCCATGCTGGCCGAGCGCTACGGCATCACCTACAACGAGGCCTACGGCCTGACGGAAACCGCCTCGTTCCTGCACAGCAATCCGCTGAACCGCAACAAGCGCCAATGCATAGGCGTGCCCACCTTCGGCGTGGACACGCGGATCGTGGACCCGGCCACGCTGGCCGAATTGCCGCAAGGCGAAACCGGCGAACTCGTGACGCGCGGCGCGCAGGTCATGCTGGGGTACTGGAACAATCCGCAGGCCGACGCCGAAGCCTTCTTCACGTTGGACGGGCAGCGCTACTTCCGTACTGGCGACCTGGGCCGGGTGGACGAAGAGGGCTACTTCTACGTGACCGACCGCTTGAAACGCATGATCAATGCGTCCGGCTACAAGGTCTGGCCGGCGGAAGTGGAGAACGCGCTGTACGAGCATCCGGCGGTGCACGAAGCCTGCGTGATCGGGGTGCCGGACGCCTGCCGCGGCGAAACGGTGAAGGCCCTGCTGGTATTGCGCGACGAGGCGCGCGGCAGCGTGCGCGAAGAAGAGGTGATCGCCTGGGCGCGGACCCGCATGGCCGCCTACAAGGCGCCGCGCATCGTGGAGTTCGTGGATGTCCTGCCCAAGTCCAGCACCGGCAAGATCCTGTGGCGGCAGCTACAGGATGCCGGCAAGGCGGCGGCCTAGCGTAGGCCTGTCCGCAGGGTCAGGGGCCGGCATGCGGTTCCTGGCCTTTCTCCGCCAGCCCTTTGAGCAAGCGGCCGATTTCCACGGGAAAGGGAAAGACGATGGTCGAACTGTTCTGCGCCCCGATCATGGCCAGCGTGCTCAGATAGCGCAGCTGCATCGCTTCCGGTTGCTGCGCGAGCGTGCGCGCCGCGTTCAGCAGCATCTGCGCGGCCTGCTCTTCGCCTTCGGCATGGATGATCTTGGCGCGCCGCTCGCGCTCGGCCTCGGCTTGCCGGGCGATGACGCGGACCATGCCTTCGTTCAGGTCGATATGCTTGATTTCCACGTTCGCCACCTTGATGCCCCAGGCGTCGGTCTGCGCATCAAGAATGGCCTGCACGGCGCTGTTCACCTTGTCGCGTTCCGACAGCAGTTCATCCAGGTCATGCTTGCCCAGAACGGAGCGCAGCGTGGTCTGCGCCAGCTCGCTGGTTGCCTGCCTGAAGTTCTCCACCTGGATCACGGAACGTTCCGGATCGATCACGCGGAAATAGATGACGGCATTCACCTTGACCGATACGTTGTCGCGCGAGATCGCGTCCTGGCTGGGCACGTCGAACACGGTCATGCGCTGGTCCACGCGCACCATCTGCTGCACCACGGGTATCAGCAGGATCAGCCCCGGACCCTTGACCCCGGTAAAGCGGCCCAGCGTGAAGATCACGCCCCTCTCGTACTCGCGCAGGATGCGGACCGACAGGGCGAACAGCGCGACGGCCAGCGCCAGGATGGGGGCGTAGAAGGCGAGGTTCATCAACATGGCAGACTCCGCTAGGGTAGGGTTGCGCCGTGGACAGGGCGGGCGTCATGGAGCGGACGGGGGCTGACCTTGGGACGCCTGCACCTGCAAGGTCACGCCCCGGACGGCTGTGATCACCACGGTGTCTCCGGCCGCAAGGCCCGCCGGGCCCATCGCCCGCCAGCGTTCTCCCGCCGCCGCCACATAGCCCTGCTCGCCCGTCCAGCTCAGCACCTTGATGCGCAGGCCGATCAGCGCCTCGGTCCCACTGACGACAGGAGCCCGGCGCGAGCGCAAGGCCAATCGGCCGATCAGGAAAGTCAGTCCCAGGCTGGCTGCGGCGATCCCCGCCACCATTGGCACGGATACGCCAAAGGCCGCGGATTCCGTGTCGATCAGCAGCACGGCGCCAAGCACGAACGAAACCGCGCCGCCCACGCCCAGGACGCCCAGCGTCGGCGCGAATATCTCCGCCACCATGAGCGAGGTGCCCAGCAGGACCAGGGCGATGCCGGCATAGGTCAGCGGCAGCGCCGCCAGGGCGTACAGGCCGATCAGCAGGCAGATGGCGCCGAAGATGCCGGGAAACAGGGCGCCCGGACTCATGAACTCGAAGATCAAGCCGTACACGCCCGCCATCAACAGCAGCAGCGCCAGATTGGGATTCGTAATCACGCTGAGCATCTGGGTGCGCCAGTCGGGTTCGCGCGCCAGCACGGGCAAGTCCTTGGTGTGCAGGATGGTTTCGGCGTTGCCGACCCGGACGCGGCGCCCGTCCGCCTTGGCCAGCAGATCCGGCACGTCGTCGGCGATCAGGTCTATCACGTTCTGCGCGCGCGCTTCGCCGGCCGTGAGGCTGGCGGCGGCGCGCACGGCCTGTTCCGCCCAATCGGCGTTGCGGCCGCGCAGCGCGGCGAGCGACCGGAGGTAGGCCACGGCGTCGTTGACGGCCTTGGCTTCGCCCGCGTCCTTGGGCGCGGCCGGCGCGGTCTTGTCCGCGGAATCCGCCGCCGGCTTCTTGCCTGGCGGCTCGGCCGGCCCGGAGGGGCTGTCGGCCGGTCGCGTAGGACTGCCGCCCAGGGCGATGGGCGTGGCGGCGCCCAGATTGGTGGCGGGCGCCATGGCCGCGACATGGCTGGCGTACAGGATATAGGTGCCGGCGCTGGCGGCGCGTGCGCCATTGGGCGCTACATAGGAAAGTACCGGCACCGGCGACGCAAGAATCGCGCGGATGATGTCGCGCATGGACGCGTCCAGCCCACCGGGCGTATCGATGCGCAGCACGACCGCTGCCGCGCCTTGTTCATGTGCCGCCGCCAGGCCGCGGATGACATAGTCCGCCGTGGCGGGGCCGACGATGCCGTCCAGGGACAGCATGACGGCAGTGGGGTGGCCGCCGGCCGGCTGCGCGCTTGCGCCGCCCGCGCTGAGCACCGCTGCCGCCAACAGCACCGCCACGCGGCGCAGCTTGCGCAGCATTGAACAGGCTCCGGACATCAGGCTCAGGATCGGGGCGGCCATGAGCTGGTTTCCTCCGACGCGCGGCGCCGGGCGGCGGAGCGCCGGCGCTGCTAGGTTCAGAGTACTACTTTTGCCTGCTTATTCAGCGGGTTGCGCAAGAAAAGGGCGGCCGCCTGGCCTTACCTTAGAGTGATCCCCGTCTGTCGCACAACCCGGGCCCAGTACTGGCGGTCGTCCGCCATTCTTGCGGCGAGATCCCGTGATGTGCCGCCTTCGGCGATCAAGCCCAGTTGCGCATAGCGCTCGCGCACGTCGCTCGTTGCAAGCACGGTTGCGACATCTGTGGTGATGCGGTCGGCCACGGGCTGAGGGGTGCCGGGCGGCGCGTAAAGGCCCACCCAGGTATCCCGGTCCAGGCCGGCGATGCCCAGCTGGGCGAAGCTGGGCACGCCGGGCAGCAGGGCCGAGCCCGCCGGCGTGGTGACGGCCAGCACGCGAGTCTTGCCCGTCTGGGCCGCCTTGGTGGCGCCGGATGCGCTCAGGAAGGCGCTGCCTACATGTCCCCCTATCAGGCCGCTCAGATTGGGGCCTTCTCCCGCGAAGGGTATGTGGGTGATGTCGATGTGTTTTTCGCGCTTGAGCAGTTCCCCGAAGAAATGAGTGGTCGTGCCCTCGCCGCTGGAGCCGAAGCTTACGGCGCCGGGCTGGGCGCGCGCCAACTCGACATACTGCGCCAGGCTATCCGCCGGAACCGCCTGCCGATTGACCAGCAGCGCGACCGGCGTGGTGAAAAGGGTGGAAATGGGCAGCAGGTCCGTTGCCGCCGGCGCAGCGCCATCCTGGCCGCGGGCCAGTTGTTCGTTCAGGGTGGAACTGGTGGCGGCGACCAGCGTATGGCTGGGCGGACTCTTGGCCGCCAAGGCCAGGCCGATGCGGCCGGAGGCGCCGGGACGGTTCTCGACGATCACGGCCTGGCTCCATAGGGCGCTCAAGCGCTCGGCCAGGATGCGGGGGGGGGGGGGG
>JALDYL010000347.1:0-4053 GCA_032153965.1 Achromobacter sp.
CCGCTGCGGACCGGCAAAGCCGGCTCCGCGCGGCCGCGATTGGGGCAGATCTGCTTTATCAGGACGGACCCGCCTCGTTGGCGGGGATTCGCCCGAGCCAGGCTGGCTGACTAACTGACTTCTTGGGTCTTTCAGGTGAATCACACCCGCGCCATCAAGCGCGGGCAGCGCGAAGCGCTTAGTGCTTCATCGTGCCGTGGTTCATGCTGCCGTGGTCCATGCCGGGGTTGTGCGAGGCCGGCTTGACCTTGAATTGCACGGCGACTTCGCCGGCCTTTTCGAACTTCAGCGTGGCCGGGACCGTGCCGCCTTCGGCGAACGGGGCCTTCAGCTTGATGAACATGACGTGGTAGCCGCCCGGGCTGAGCTTGACCTCGGTGTCGGCCGGCAGCGCGATGCCGCCTTCCACCTGACGCATCTTCGAGACGCCGTTCTCGGTCTGCACCGTGTGCAGCTCGACGCGTTCCGCCGCGTCGGACGACACCGACAGCAGGCGGTCAGCGGCCTTGGCGTCGTTGTCGATGTCCATATAACCCGCGCCATTGGACTGGCCGGGCGCGGATGCGCGCACCCAGAGGTCATCGACCTCGATCTGGCCAACCTTGTAGTCCTTCGCCCAGGCCGAGCCGGCCGTGCACAGGCCCAGGGCGGCGACGACAGCGAACTTGCGGATGTTCATGGGTTGTTCTCCTAGGGGGTTAACGCCGCCTGACCAGGCTGCGGGCAGCTGACAGGACCGAATCCGTCAGGGCTTCCATCGCTTCGGAGTTTACCCGCCAATGCTGCCAATACAGCGGCACATCCTCCCAGGCGCGGCCCCGAAGCAGCATCAGCTGACCTGCATCAAGGTGTTCCTGCACCAGGGGCAGCGGATTCATGGTCCAGCCCAACCCGCCCAGCGTGGCCTGCACGAACGCGCGGGTGGACGGCACCCACCAGACCGGCGGCTGCCAGGGCGCGGGATCGGCGATCTTGTGCGCAAAGCGCGCCTGCAGCGCGTCCTTGCGGTTGAACACCAGCACCGGCGCCTGCGCCAGCGTCTGGGCGTTGACGCCCTGCGAGAAGTAGCGTTTATGGAATTCCGGCGTGCAAGTGGCCACGTAGCGCATGCTGCCCAGCGCATGGATGCGGCAGCCCTGGACCGGCTCGGCCAGGGCCGTCACCGCGCCCAGCACCGAGCCATTGCGCAGCAGCGCCGCAGTGTGGTCCTGGTCCTCGGACTGCATGTCCAATGTGGCCCGGGTGCGCGCCGAGAACTGCACCGCCGCGTCGACGAACCAGGTCTCCAGGCTGTCGTGATTGACCGCGACCGGGATGCTGGCATACGGCACATCATCGTCCGCCACGCCCAGGCGGTCGAGCGCGTCGTGCTCCAGCAGCGCCGTCTGCTCGGCCAGCCGCACCAGCACCTGGCCGTCCGCCGTGGCCACCGCCGGCACGGTGCGCTGGACCAGCAGACGGCCCATGCGGTCCTCCAGCGCCTTGATCCGTTGCGACACCGCGGATGGCGTGACGCTCAGCGACAGCGCCGCCCGCTCGAAACTGCCTTCGCGCACCACCGCGGCCAGGGCCCGCAGGTTGCCGTGATCGATTTTCATAAGATTAGTTTTGCTTAATATAGTGAAGGAAAATTAGCTTTATTTCACCACCGCCGCAAGCGAAAATGCCTCTGTTACCGGAGCGCCGAGAGCGCCCGGCGTTGTCATCCAAGCGCCGCCACAGGCGTAGCAGCACAGGTGCAGGTCATGTTCGCCACGTTGTCATCCCCCCTCTTCTTCACTGCCTGGGCCAGCGGCACGGCCACCGGGCTGGGCCTGTTCGCGGTCGTCGGCGCGCAAAGCGCGTTCATCCTGCGCCAGGGACTGATGCGCGCGCACCTCTTGAGCGTGGTCGCCATCTGCGCGCTGATCGACGCCATCTTCATCTTCGCCAGCGTCTCCGGCCTGCAGGCCCTGACCTCCTGGTTCCCCTGGCTGACGACCGCCGTGCTGTGGTTCGGCGTGGCCTTCCTGTCGTGGTACGCGCTGCAGTCGGCGCGCCGCGCCTGGACCGCCACCGGCGGACTGGCCGCCGCCCGCGACGTGGTGCCGTCGCGCCGCGCCGCCATCCTGGGCGCGCTGGGCTTTTCGCTGCTGAATCCGCACTTCTGGCTGGACATGGTGGTGGTCGGCTCGCTGGCGCACGGCTTCGAGGACGCGCGCATGGCCTTCGCCGCCGGCGCCTTCACCGCCAGCCTGCTGTGGCTCGCCGTGCTCGGCATCGGCTCGCGCCTGTTCGCCCCGTTCTTCGCCAGCGCCTCGGCCTGGCGCGTGCTGGACGGCCTCATCGCGGCGGTCATGGCCGCGCTGGCGGTCAGCCTGGCGCTGAAGGGCGTATAAGGACGTACAGAGGCATACAGGGGCGTTCAAGCAACGTCCCCGGCAGTTCCCCAGAACGACCGCCCGGACTTCCCGGCGGCCGGCTTTCTTGCAGCCGCGGCTACGTCCGGAGTCCTACCATGTACAGCTCCACCTTCATCTTCGCCACCAAGCAGTTCGACGATGATTTCCACCGCCTGGACCAGGCCATCGCCGCCGCCGCCCGCGCCATTCCGGGCTATCTGGGCGAAGAGAGCTGGACAGACGCCGCGCGCGGCCTGATCTCCAACGTCTACTACTGGGAATCGCTCGAAGCCCTGGAGCAATTGATCCGGCATCCCGCTCATCAGCAGGCCAAGGCCGCGCAATCGCGCTGGCTGGACGGCTATCGCGTGGAAATCTCCCAGGTGCTCAGGCGTTACAGCGAGGGGCTGGCGCCGCCGTCCTTATAATCAGCCGGTTGCCAATCTTTCGTCGGGCGCAACACCGGCCCGCCAGACGATCATGCGCGGTCCCTCCCCTTCCAAAGATGTGCGCCTGCCGCCGCTGGCCGCCATTCAAGCCTTCGAAGCGGCCGCCCGCCTGGGCTCCTTCGAGCGCGCCAGCGAAGAACTCTTCGTCACCGCCAGCGCCATCGGCAAACGCATTGCCGCGCTGGAAGCCTTGCTGGACGTCACCCTCTTCATCCGCAGCAGCCGCGGCGCAACGCTGAGTTCGGCCGGGCGCGAATACCTGGACCAGGTCCGCACCGCGCTGGACCTGCTGTCGGACGCCTCCCTGCACAAGCGCGGCGAACCCAAGCTCGAACCCCTGCGCGTCGTCTCCACCCCGACCTTCGCCCGCCAGGTGCTGATCCCCGCCCTGCCCGGCTTCACCGCCGCGCATCCCGAGGTCGAACTGGAAATCATGCTGTCCATCCCCTACCTGGACATCATGCCGCCCAATGCCGACGTCTGGGTGCGCTTCGGCAGCGGCAAATACCCCGGCTTGAACGCACACCAATTGACGGCCGATCCGGTATTCGCGGTCTGCGCGCCCGAATACCGCGACCGGCACGGTCCCTTCGAGCGGCCGGCGGACCTGGCCCGGGCGCAACTGCTGCGCTGCCCGATGGAACCTTGGCGGCCCTGGCTCGCCGCCGCCGGCCTGGACTGGCCCGAGCCTGCGCGCGGCGTGTGGCTGGTGGACCTGGGCATCATGCTGGCCGCCGCGCGCGCCGGCCAGGGCCTTGCGCTCACGCGGCGCGCGCTGGCCGCCGAATGGCTGGACGAGGGCAAGCTGGTGCGCGTCCTGGACATCGAGATTCCCGGCGAAGCCCAGTATTACCTGTGCACCGAAACCTCGCGCCCGCCAGGCCCGGCGGTCCAAGCGTTTTCCCTATGGCTGGAAGACGTGTGCAAACAGGTCTCCCAATGGCCACGCGGCCTGCAAGCCGGTCAGGAATAAATTTCCAGGCCGGGGCGGAATGAAATTCCGCGCAACCCGCCGCCACGCTGGATAGGATGCGGCCAATGCAACGTCCCGCCCATGCCCGCCACGGCACGCAGCCTCCTTTCCCCTTCCATGCCCCAAGGCTGCGCGGCAGCGCATGACAGGCATCCTCGTGCGTCCGTACTAGGTATTTACGCGGAAAAACCCCGCCGGGTCAGTTTCGCGTAAGTGATTAGGCAGACAGTCACGACACGCCACACAGGAG
>JALDYL010000348.1:0-4047 GCA_032153965.1 Achromobacter sp.
CCCAGCCGCGCGAAATCGTGGCCCTTGGCCACCATCTGCGTGCCCACCAGGATGTCCACTTCGCCCGCGTGCACCGACGCGAACAGCGCCTCGGCGCTGCCTTTCTTGCGCGTGCTGTCGGCGTCGATGCGCAGGATGCGCGCCTCGGGAAACAGTTCGGCCAGATGTTCTTCGACCCGCTGCGTGCCGCGCCCCATGGGCGCCAGGTCCTGGTCGCCGCATTCGGGGCAGGCGCGCGGCACCGGGGCCTGATAGCCGCAGTGATGGCATTGCAGGCGGTGGCCGCGGCCGTCGGTGCGGTGCAGGACGGTAAACGCGGTGCAGCGTGGGCAATTGCTGACCCAGGCGCAGGACTGGCAATGCAGCACCGGCGAATAGCCGCGCCGGTTCAGGAAGATGAGCGACTGCTCCTTGCGCTCCAGGCGCTGCGCGATGGCGTCCAGCAATTGCGGCGACATGCCGTGCTTCATCTGCAGGCGGCGCGTGTCGATCAGGCGCATCGATGGCAGGCTGCTGGCGCGCGCGCGGCCCGGCAAGGTCAGACGCAGATAGCGGCCGCGTTCGGCGTGCTGCCAGGTTTCCAGCGACGGCGTGGCCGATCCCAGCACCACCGGGATATTCAGGTCATGGGCGCGCCACACCGCCAGGTCGCGCGCCGAATAGCGCAGGCCGTCCTGCTGCTTGTAGGACGCGTCGTGCTCCTCGTCCACCACGATCAGGCCCAGTTGGCCCAAGGGCGCGAACACCGACATGCGCGTGCCCAGCAGCATGCGCGCCTCGCCGCGCTGGGCGCGGGCCCAGGCCTGCAGGCGTTCGCCATCGGACAAACCGCTATGCATGACCGCCAGGCCATCTGGCCCGACCAGCGCCTCCAGGCGCGCGCGCAACGCCCCTTCCAACTGCGGCGTCAGATTGATTTCGGGCACCATCAGCAGCACCTGGCGTCCGGCGGCCAGCACCTTTTCGGCCGCGCGCAGGTAGACCTCGGTCTTGCCGCTGCCCGTCACGCCGTGCAGCAACACGGGCTTGAACCCGTTGAGCGCGCCTATGGTGTCCACCGCCTCGCGTTGGGCGTCGTTGAGTTCCGGCGGCTGATCGGCCTGGGCCGGCGTGCGCGCAGCCTTGCGTTTGCGCCCGTCCAGCCGCGCCACCGGTCCGCCGGCCGAGCGCTTGCCCTGGTAGGCCGTGGGCTTGCGCAGCGGCGGCGGCAACGTGGGCAGCATCACCTCGCCCAGCGGCCGCTGATAGTAGTCCGCGGCAAAGCGGGCCAGGCGCAGCCAGTCCTCGTCGAAAGGCGGCAAGTCGTCCAGCACCTCTTCGATCGGCCGGATCTGCTTGGGATCGAAGGACGGCTCGGCCGGGTTGTCCACCACCACGCCGATCAGCTTGCGGCGGCCGAATGGCACGATGACCCGCAGGCCCACCGTCACCGGCGCGTCGCTGCGGTAATCGAACGGGCCAGGCAAGGGCACGTCCAGCGCCACCCGCACCCAGCAGACCGCGGGGGTCGTATTCGGCTGCGCTTCAGACATGGGAGCTAGGACGGAGCATGTAGAAGGATGATCCCGGATGATGTCGGCGTGCTCGCTTTTCCGCCTGTGGATAACTTTGGGGAAAAGGCTGGAGCAACATCGGAAATTGGAATTTGACAAGATTGCGCAAACTTGCGAAATCTTGTTGAAAACTCTGATTTCATCATTAAAAACAATGACTTATTAGAGCTTCCGAGATTGTAAACTAGCATCTAAAGGGTTTTCCCCGAGAGCAATCTTGCTGTGCACAAGTGTCCCCGGGGGCCCTCCTGCTTCGGCCCTGTGGACCGAAGCGTCCACTCACTTACCCCCGCAGCGAACGGCTGTGCTGGTGGACTTCATCAACCAATTCGGCTACGGCTTCTGGCGGAGTAAAGCGGGAAATACCGTGCCCCAGGTTGAACACATGGCCGCCCTTGCCCACCGGCCCGAAGGCGTCCAGCACGCGGCGCGCCTCGGCACGGATGGCGGGTCCGCCGCCGAACAAGGCCATGGGATCCAGGTTGCCCTGGAACGCAACCGAGTCGCCGGTGCGCCGCCGCGCGGCCGCCAGGTCCACCGTCCAATCCAGGCCCACGGCGTCGGCGCCGCACGCGGCGATCTGTTCCAGCCACTGGCCGCCGCCCTTGGTGAAAACAATGGCCGGCACGCGGCGGCCTTCGTGCTCGCGGGTCAGGCCGGCCACAACCTTGCGGGTATATGCCAGCGAGAACTGCTGGAACAGGCCGTCGGCCAGCACGCCGCCCCAGCTGTCGAACAGCATCACGGCCTGCGCGCCCGCGGCGATCTGCGCGTTCAGGTACTGCAGCGTGGCTTCGGCGTTGATTTCCAGAATCCGGTGCAGCAGGTCGGGCCGCGCGTACAGCATGGTCTTGATCAGCCGGTAATCATCGCTGCCCTGGCCTTCCACCATGTAGCAGGCGATGGTCCAGGGGCTGCCGGCAAAGCCGATCAGCGGCACCTTGCCGTCCAGGTCGCGCCGGATCGTGCGCACGGCGTCGAATACATAGCGCAGCTTGTCCATGTCCGGCACTTCCAGGCGCGCCACGTCTTCCTCGGTGCGCACGGGACGGGCGAAGCGCGGGCCCTCGCCTTCGGCGAAATCCAGGCCCAGGCCCATGGCGTGCGGCACGGTCAGGATGTCCGAGAACAAGATGGCCGCGTCCAGGTCGAAACGCTCCAGCGGCTGCAGCGTGACTTCCGAGGCGTAGTCCGGGTTCTGAGCGAGGCCCATGAAGGAACCCGCGCGGGCCCGCGTCTGGCGGTACTCGGGCAGGTAGCGGCCGGCCTGGCGCATCAGCCAGATCGGGGTGTAGGGCACGGGCTCGCGCAGCAGCGAGCGCAAGAACACATCGTTCTTCAATACGGAAGCAGACACGACTATCCTCGATGATCGGAAGCCGTGATTTTACTTCCCCTGGCTGACAAATCCCGGCCAGCCGCTGGCCCGTGCTTGCCGGCGCGCAAGCACGACGCTTTCCGCCCGGGACAACGCGGCGCCGACCCTGGATGCCGCAACCGGCGGAGCTGCGGCCCCACCGGCCGCAAGGCCGCTTCAGGCGCCCTGCTCCTGCGCGGCCTGCCGGTACGGCGCCGCCTCGATGCCGTGCTTGCGCATCAGCGCCCAGAACGCCCGCCGGTGCTTGCAGCAGGCCCGCGCCGCCTGCGCCACATTGCCGCCGTGGCGCGACAACGCAAGCCTGATGTAGTCGCGCTCGAAGCCGTCCACCACCCGCGCCTTCGCGATGCGGAAGGATTCGTGCGCGGACCGAGGATGCGGTTGGCGCATGCCCGACAGGGTCTGCTCGACGAGATCACGCGACACCCTGGCGCGCAAAGGCGCTGGCCTGGATGCCCCGTCCGCACCCGGCTGCAACCGCGATTCGTGATAGTCCGTCGCGGGCTCGCGGATATCCGCGCGCGCCGTGCCGCGCCCCTGCGCGGCGCCGGCCATGCGACCAAGCCGCACCCGCATGCTCTCCTGGCACGGGGGTTGTGACATGAAATCCGACGCGCCCAGGTTCAGCAGGTCTTCGATGGCGGGGGCCTTCATGTCGGAGATCAGCAGCAGCACCGGAGTGGTCAAGGCAGCGCCCGCCTGCTGCAGCGCTATCCGCGTCCAGGCAAGCGAAGACGGCGCTACCGGCAGGATGCAGCAGTCGTAGCGCCTGAGCGCCACCGCCAGCCTTGCCAGTGCCTGCACGTCCGCTTCCGGGACCTGGGCCTGCGCGTGAGCGTCGGTCTCGGCATCCCGGGCCGCGACGCCGGCGGCAGCAAAGCGCACCGGACTCAGCGACACCAGGTGCAGCCGCACGCGCATCTGCCTGGCCGGGTGTTGCGCGACCAGGTCGCGCATCGCCCCGTCGTGGCCGGGCGCCAGCAGAACCCCGCAATCCAGGATCTCTCGCACGCTTTCCCTCTACGCTTGATTAGGAAAGCTGAAGGCTACTGTTGCAACCGCCGGGCAGCTATTCGTAGTGATCGCATTGCGGTTCGCACAAAGGGCGGCGGGGCG
>JALDYL010000092.1:0-19315 GCA_032153965.1 Achromobacter sp.
CCCGCCCGCGATCCACGTAGCGCTGCATGTCGTCCTGGGTCTGCACCGGTTCGGGCTGCAGCCGCCACAGTTCGGGGTGCAGGCCCACTTGCGCAAGCGCGCCGGCATGGCCGGCGGCAAGAGGTTCAAGGCGCACGACCTCGCCGGCGAGCGTGACGGGTTGCAGGCGGAGCGTGGTCATGGTCGTGTTCCTGGGCGGCAATGCGCGCGGCGGGGACGTTCGGCGCAGGGAAGGATTCTACGCGCGCGCGCTCTTGCCGAACACCGTACGCGAGCGCAGAATGCGCCGCATGAAAACAGACGCCTTGGTACTGGGTGCGGGCATCGTCGGGGTGAGCACCGCCCTGCATCTGGCGGCGCGCGGCCGTTCAGTGGTGCTGCTGGACCGGCGCGCTCCCGGCGAGGAAACCAGCTATGGCAACGCCGGCCTGATCGAGCGGGCCAGCGTGATTCCCTATGCCTTTCCGCGCGACTGGCGCAGCCTGTGGCGCTACGCCAGGAACGATACGCCGGACGTGAGTTACCACCCGCGCTTTTTGCCGCGCATCGCGCCGTGGCTGCTGCGCTATTGGTGGCATTCGGCGCCATCGCGCCTGGCGCGAGCGGCCGAGGCCATGCTGCCGCTGATCGAACGCAGCGTGGCCGAGCACGACGCGCTCAAGGACGAAGCAGGCATTTCCCATCTGTTCCGGCGCAACGGCTGGATCGACGGCGTGCGCAGCGAGGCCGGACTGGCCCGGGCCATTGCCGATGCGCAGGCGCTCGCGCCCTATGGCCTGAACTACCGCGTGCTGGACCGCCAGGCGCTGGCGGCGCTGGAGCCGTCGCTGTCGCGCATGGCCGGCGCGGTGCACTGGCTGGATCCGCTCAATGTCTCGGACCCGGGCGCCGTGACGCGCGGCTACGCGGCCTTGTTCGAGCGCCGCGGCGGCGTGCTGGCGCGCGGCGACGCGCGCAGCCTCAGGCCATCGGGCCAGGGGTGGCAGGTGCAGGCGGAACCGGGATTGATCGAGGCCCGCGACGTGGTCGTGGCGCTGGGCCCCTGGTCGCCCGACATCCTGCGTCCGCTGGGCTATCGCATCCCCATGGCGGTCAAGCGCGGCTATCACCAGCATTACGCGCTGGAAGAAGGCGCGACCTTGTCGCATCCGGTGGCGGACATCGAAAGCGGTTTCGTGGTGACGCCGATGACCTTGGGCGTGCGCCTGACGACCGGCGCGGAATTCGCGCCGCGCGATGCGCCGCCTTCACCGATCCAGATCCAGCGCACGCGGGCATTGGCGCGGCAGTTGCTGCCGCTGGGCGAGGCGGTGGAGCGCGAACCCTGGATGGGCTGCCGGCCTTGCATGCCGGACATGCGGCCGGTCATCGGACCCGCGCCGCGCCATCCGGGCCTGTGGCTGGCTTTCGGCCATGCGCATCATGGCTTCACGCTGGGGCCGGTGACGGGCAAGCTGCTGGCCTGCATGATCACGGGCCAGGCGCCGGACATGGATCCGGCGCCTTACCGCGTCGGCCGCTGAGGCCGGACAGGCGCGGTTTTCAGGCCGGCTTTGCGGCCTTTTCGCGGCGCTGGCGCACGGCCAGGGCCAGTGTTTCCAGCACGGGCGCGGTCTGCGACCAGCCCAGGCAGGCATCCGTGATGGACACGCCGCGGCGCAACGGCAGGCCAGGCTTCAAGTCCTGGCGGCCTTCTTCGAGATGGCTTTCGATCATCACGCCGGTGATGCGGCCGTCGCCCTGGGCGATCTGCGCGGCGATATCGTTGGCCACGTCGACCTGGCGCAGGTGCGACTTGTTGGAGTTGGCGTGCGAGCAGTCGATCATGACCTGTTCGCGTTGGCCCGCGGCGCGCAGGGCGGCGCAGCAGGCGTCGACGCTGGCGGCGTCGTAGTTCGGGCCTTGCTTGCCGCCGCGCAGGATGACGTGGGTGTCCTGGTTGCCGCGGGTTTCGAAGATGGCGGCCATGCCCATCTTGGTCATGCCCATGAAGGCGTGCTTGGCGCTGGCGGCGACCATGGCGTCGGCCGCGATCTGCACGCCGCCGTCGGTGCCGTTCTTGAAGCCCAGCGGGCAGCTCAGGCCCGAGCTCAGTTGGCGGTGGCTGGGGCTTTCGGTGGTGCGCGCGCCGATGGCGCCCCAGGCGATCAGGTCGGCGATGTACTGCGGGCTGAGCAGGTCCAGGAATTCGGTCGCGATCGGCAGGCCCAGGCCGCTGATGTCCAGCAGCAGCTCGCGTGCGCGGCGCAGGCCTTCGTTGATGCGGAAGCTGCCGTCCAGGCGCGGATCGTTGATATAACCCTTCCAGCCCACGGTGGTGCGCGGCTTCTCGAAGTACACGCGCATGACGATGAGTAGGTCCTTCTGGTGCTGTTCGGCGGCGGTGCGCAGCAGGCGGGCGTATTCCATGGCCTGGCCATGGTCATGGATGGAACAGGGGCCGACCACCAGCACCAGGCGGTCGTCGCGGCCGTGCAGCACATCGGCGATCTGGACACGGCTTTGCTCGACCAGCGTCTGGATCTCGGCCGAGACCGGCAGCTCGTCTTGCAGCAGGGCGGGCGAAATCAAGGGGCGCACCGCGCTGATGCGGGTGTCGTCGGTGCGCGTGTTGTCCTGGGTGGAGTCGGCCGCGCCGACCTCGCGGTCGTGCAGGGGGTCGTCAATGCGGGTCAAGGGTAGCTCCGTGCCGTAGATGCGGGAAAGACATCTATTATGGCACCGGCCGCGCCGCGGGGCGACGGAAGGCTGCCTCCGCTTGGCTGATGGCCCCGATACTACGACTATCGGCGATGGACCTGCATTAACCCGTTAGCGATAACGACACGCCGGGCGCGTTTGTCTTAGCATGGTGTACACAGTTTTCCAGCGGCCGCCTGCGGGGGCCCGCCCTATATGAGTAGGACGGTAGACCATGCCTAAAACGGAACCCGGCGGAACCCGACGGATACTCCTTGTCGAAGACCATCCGGTCGAACGCGCCTATCTGCAGAACGTGCTGCTGGCGCTGGGGTTCCGCCGGGTGGCCGGCCTGGGCAGCAGCATCGAGGCGGTCAGCGCGCTGTCGCGCCAGTTCTACGACGTGGTCATCAGCGACATCGTCACGGGCGAAGGCGACGGCACGCGCCTGCCCAACGAATTGCGGCGCCTGGTGGACGCCGGCCGCCTCAAGAGCATGCCGCCTATCATCTGGATCAGCAGCCTCAGCGATGAGCTGTTGCAGTCGCACGTGCGGCTGGCCTTGCAGGCGGGCTGTCCGTCCGCGCAGGCGCTGTCCAAGCCGGTGTCGCGCACGGCCATGCAGCAGGCGATCAAGACGGCGTTGCGCAGCCTCGACGAAGATGATGCCGCGTCGCCTCGGCCGCGCTCGCTGCGTCGTGACGTCATCGAGGCGGCGCTGGGCCATGCGCTGATCACCGGGCAGGGCATGAGCGTGGTGCTGCAGCCGCAGATGAGCCTGTCCACGGGCCGCGTGCTGGCCGCCGAGGCCTTGTCGCGCTGGGAGCATCCCGAACTGGGCGCGATCCCGGCCGCGGACTTCGTGCCTGCCGCGCACCGGCTGGGCTTGGACCGGACCTTGTTCTGCCGGGTCACGGACCGGGTGCTGGAGATCCAGCAGCGCATGCATGCCGAGGACATCGCCGTGCCCATCGCGGTCAACGCCTCGGCCTCCACGCTGTGTTCGCGCGATCTGCCGGGCCTGTTGGAGCAGCGCGTGGCGCAGGCCGGCCTGCCGGCGCGGCTGATCAAGGTCGAACTGACCGAGGACGAGCCGGTGACCGATTGGCTGGCCTTGTCCTCGGCGCTGAATCTGCTGCGGGTGCGCGGCTTTGAATTGGCGATGGACGATTTCGGCGCGGGCATCGCCTCGATGCGCCTGTTCTCGGCCATGCCCTTCACGGAACTGAAGATAGACCGCGACTTCATCGTGCACATGCATCGCGAACCCGCATCGCGCGCCGTGGTCGCGGCCGCCATCGAGATGGGCCGCGTGCTGGGCCGGCGCGTGGTCGCGGAAGGCGTGGAGCACGAACGCGACGTGGAGTTGTTGCGCGAGCTGGGCTGCGACGTGGCCCAAGGCTACGGCATTTCCGTGCCGCTGGAGCCCGACGCCTTCATCGAATTCTGCCGCAGCCGCTGAGCCATCGCCCCGGCGCCATGGAGTATCCTGGCGCTGGCCGGATCCGTCCGGACCCTCCCGATTTTCGGCGGACTTGACCCCGATCAAGACTGCGGCCGCGCATGGAAAAACGCACCCTCCGGCGGATTTACCATGGCTTCATGCGGACCGCGCGCGGTGGCGCGGCCCCCTTGGATGGAGCGATGAACCGATGCGACGCATACTGGCCGCCGTACTGCTTGTTTCCCTGCTGGCCTGGGCCGGGGCCTACTGGGCGCAACCTCCGGCCGAACTCAATGTCTGGACCGCGCGCGATCAGCTCATCCTGTTGACGGGCCTGGCCGCCTACGCGCTGATGGCCCTGATCATGCTGCTGGCGGTGCGCCCGATGTGGCTGGAAACGCGCATGGATGGGCTGGACAAGATGTACCGGCTGCACAAATGGAGCGGCATCCTGGCCGCCGCGCTGGCGGCGGCGCATTACCTGATCAAGCTGGGCAAGCCGGTCCTGCTGGCGCTGTTCGATCCCGTGCCCAAGACGCCGCGCGCGGCCGCCTTGCTCGACATGTTCCGCGGATCCGCCAAGGACATAGGCGAATGGGCCGTGTGGATCCTGGCGGCAATGGTGCTGCTCACCTTGTGGCGGCGCTTTCCGTACCACATCTGGCGCCAGGTCCACCGCATCGCCGCGGTGATCTTCCTGGTGGTCGCGTTCCATGGCGTGGTGCTGACGCCTGCCGCCTGGTGGTGGCAGCCCGCCGGCTGGCTGGTGGCGTTGTGCACGGCGGTGGGGAGCGTTTGCGCCTTGATGGCGCTGACCGGCAATATCGGGCGCGGCCGCCGCTACAGGGGGCAGGTGCTGGCCATCGACCACCTTTCCGGCGACATCCTGGCGCTGACCTGTAGGGTGGAGGGCAACTGGCATCACCGCGCCGGGCAGTTCGCCTTCCTGACCGCGGACCGGCGCGAGGGCGCGCATCCGTTCACGGTGTCGGGCGCGGACGACGGCACCGGAAGGGTGCAGTTTTCCATCAAGGCGTTGGGAGACTACACGCGGCGCCTGCAGCGCAGCCTGCAAGTGGGGCAGGATGTGATCATCGAAGGCCCGTATGGCTGCTTCGACTTCCAGCGCGGCGATGGGCGGCCGCAGATCTGGGTGGCCGCGGGCATCGGCGTCACGCCGTTCATTTCATGGATGGAATCCCTGCAGACGGACCCGGACACGGCGCCGCTGGCGACCCTGTACTACTGCGCCCGCAACGCCGACGACGCGCCGTTCGCGGACCACCTGAAAGCGCTATGCGCGCGCGTGCCGAACGTGACGCTGCACGTGCGCTACAGCGACACCCAGCGGCCGCTCACGGCCGCCGAGCTGGCCGCGGACCACAAGCCGGGCGCGGCATGGCCCAGCGTGTGGTTCTGCGGCCCGGCGGGATTCGCCGATGCCTTGAAGGACGGGCTGCACCGGCGCGGCATGCCGGTGAGCGAACTGTTCCACCAGGAGGCGTTCCAGATGCGCTGAGCGCGTCAGATGCCGGAAACCTCGATGTCGCCCGGATAGTCGACCGAGAACTTCAGCACCGTCTCGCGCGACTTGCCGGGCTCCAACTCCCAATCCCAGACCAGCTTGCCGTCTTCCTCGCGCTTGATCTCGCGGTCTGCCGGCGACAACAGCTTGACCACGATCGTCTCGTTGCGCGAGATGGGCAGGCGGTCCTTGAACGACACTTGCTCCTTGGTGGCCTTGTTGTTCTTGACGGTGATCTTGTACTCGTAGGTCACGCGCTTGCCGCTGCCGGAAAAGCCGGTGCTTTCGGTGTAGCGGTTCACCAGTTGGCGCTTGATCGAGATGCCTTCGTCGGCGCCCAGCGCCAGTTCGAGCTTTTCGCCGGGCATCACCGCCTTCATGGAGCTGGCCGCGACAAAGGCGTCGTCCAGGAAGGTGTTCAGGGAGCCGGCCAGGAAGGGGAAGTCTGTGCTGTTGCTGGCGTGCGCGGTCAGGAACATGGCTTCGCGCAGCGCCGGCGTGGACTGGTACTGCAGCGTGGCGGGCAGCTTGGCGGTGGCGATGGCCACGCGTTGCGAAGAATTGTCGGACAGCAGGGTGGCCGGGTTCTTGATCTGGAACGATGCGCTGGTCGCTTCGGCCTGCACGTCGGCGGTGGCTTGCTCCAGGGGTTCCGGCATCACTTCGGCCACCGGCGCCGAGGCGCCGCCGAAGGACTGGATGCGCTCCCGCGACATCTTGGCGTCGGCTTCCTGCCTGGCCGCCGCGACCGGCGCGGGGCTGGGGCGTGGGCGGGGCGGAGGCGGCGGGGCGGCCACGTCGACGATCCAGGGCTGCAAGGCCGGCGCGCCGCCGCCCAGCGAGGGCCGGGCCGTGGACAGCGTGAGTTTGACGTTGTTCCAGTCTTCGCCGGTGTTCTGGCGGATGACGCCGAAGTAGCCCAGGTCCACGCTGCGGTCGCCCGGCCGCAGACGCGCGTCGTAGGCGGGCGTCCAGCGGGCGCCGGCCACGGCGTAGGAAACATTCAGGTCCAGCTTGCCCGCGCGCGCCAGGTTCACGCGCAGGGTGACCGTCTTGGTGCGGCGGTTGAGCGAGTTTTGTAGCTGGTTCAGCTGATTCTGCAAGGCAGTCAGTTCGCGCTCCAGCGCCTCTTTCTGTTCGGCCACCCGGCGCAGCCCGGCCAGCGATTTGGCCAGGGAGTCCGCGCTTAGCGACTGGATGGCCTTCAACTCGTCCAGCGTCAGGCGCGCGCCGTCCTTGGACGGCTCGGTGGCGCCGCGCTGCATCATCAGCACCAGCTCGCGCTGGTTGTCCAGCACCGCGGCCTCATCGTCCAGCAGCGCCTGCTGGCCTTGCAGCTTGCGCACTTGCTCTTCCAATTGCTTGACGCGCTCGTTGGCGGTGTCGGCCTGATAGGCGTCGCGCACCTTCACGTCCAGCAGCGTGGCCTGGCCAGTGCTCTTGGCCGATACCTGCAGCGAATTTTCCTGCAGGCTGGCCGGCAGCTTCTCCAGCACCAGTTCGTGTTCGCCGGCGGCCAGCTCGCTGCTGGCGGCGCGGGTCACGACGGCGCGGTCCTGATAGACGGTCACGGAACCGATGGAAGAAGCCAGCCCGGCGGCTGCGGCCAGGCCGGGGATCGTCGCAATGGCCAAGGCCAGAAGGGTACGTCGCACTATTTCACCTTTAGACAGGTTGGTATCGCGCGGCGCCGTGTCCATGGGCAGGGACGGACCGCCGCGCGCGCCAAATTTACATTGTGGTCCCAGCGTTGGTTTTACAGAAAATGACAAACGCGACAGGGCGATACCGTGGGAGGCGCCTAGGGATGGGCCAGTGCGCGCAGCATGTCCACGGCATTGCCCGCCGCGGTCGAGCGGTCGTGGCGGCGGTAGGCCATGTCGAGCAAGGCATGCGGCGCGTCGCCCTTGATGGGCCGGTACTCGATGCCTTGCGCGCCCATGTGCCGCATCGCGGCCGGCACGATGGAGATGCCCACGCCGGCCGCCACCAGGCTGACGATGGACGCCATCTGCGGCGCTTCCTGGATGACGCGCGGCACGAAGCCCGCGCGCTGGCAGGCCGACATGATCGCGTCGTACAGGCCGGCGCCGATAGGACGCGGATACAGCACGAAGTCCTCGTTCGCCAGCGCGGCGATGGGCACGCTGCGCTTGCGGCTCAGCGCATGGTCGGGGGGCAGCGCCACCAGCATGGGTTCGTCCAGCACCCGTTCGGACTCGAACTCCGGGTCCAGCACGTAGGGCGGGCGCACGAAGGCCACGTCGACTTCGCCCGCGCGCAGGCCCCGCAGCAGGGTGACCGTGTTGCTTTCCGTGAGCGTGACCCGCACATCGGGATAGCGGTCCCGGTATGCGCGGATGGCCCGCGGCAGGTAAGGGTGGAACACCGCCGAAGCCGTGAATCCCACGGTGATCGCCCCGCGTTCCCCGCGCCCCAGCCGGCGCGCGGTGTCGATGGCGCGGTCGGCGCTGGCGAGAATGGCGCGCGCGTCTTCCAGGAACTGGGCGCCGGCCTCGGTCAGCGCGATGCCCCGCGGCAGGCGCAGGAACAGCGGGGTGCCGATCTCGCGTTCCAGTTGCTGGATCTGCTGGCTGAGCGGCGGCTGGCCGATGCCCAGCCTGGCGGCGGCGCGCGTGAAGTGCAGCTCTTCCGCGACGGCGGTGAAATAACGCAGGTGGCGCAGTTCCATCGTTATTAAATATGGTGGGGTTGAGTTTCATATATTGGACATATGAAGGGGAAAAGTCTACCTTGAGCCCGTGGGCTGCATGCCCGCTGCTTTCGAGAATCCGATGTCTGCCCCCTCCGCCTGTTCCGCCTCTTCAACCGCCGCGTCCGCGCCGGCGGAGCCTGTCTCCGCGCCCACCGATTACCTTGCCCGCGGCACCCCCGGGCTGCGGCGCGCGCAATGGGCGCTGTTCGCGGCGGGTTTTTCCACGTTCTCGCTGCTGTATTGCGTGCAGCCCCTGATGCCGCTGTTCACCCATGCTTTTGGCGTATCGCCCGCCCAAAGCAGCCTGGTGCTGTCGCTGTGCACCGCCTTTCTGGCGGGCGCCATCTTCTTCGTGGGTCTGTTCTCGCAAGCCGTGCCGCGCAAGCGCGCCATGGCGCTGTCCCTGTTCGCGTCCGCCGTGCTGGGCACCGTCGCCGCCGCGGCGCCGGACTGGCACAGCTTGCTGGCGCTGCGCGCGCTGCAGGGCCTGGCCATGGGCGGGGTGCCCGCGCTGGCCATGGCCTACCTGGCCGAAGAGGTCGAGCCCGGCACCCTGGGCTTCGCCATGGGTCTGTACATCGGCGGCAGCGCCTTCGGCGGCCTGTCGGGCCGCGTCATTACCGGGCTGGTGTCGGATCACTACGGCTGGCGCGCCGCGTTGGGCGCGCTGGGCCTGCTGGGGATCGTGGCGGCGGCGTTGTTCGTCTGGCTGTTGCCCGCGTCGCGCCGCTACGCGCCGCAGCGGGGCAGGGGCTGGGCCGGGGTGTGGGGCGATGTGCGCGCAGGCGCCGCCTCGCATTTGAAGAACGGGCCTTTGTGCGGACTGTTCGCGCTGGGCGGGCTGCTGATGGGCGCCTTCGTCACGGTCTACAACTACGTGGGCTTCCGTTTGCTGCTGCCACCGTTCTCGCTGAGCCAGACCTTCATCGGCTTCATCTTCGTCGTCTATCTGGTCGGAATCTTTGCGTCGACCTGGTTCGGCCGCCTGGCCGACCGCCACGGGCGCGGCGCGATGCTGTCGGCCGCCACCGGATTGGCGCTGGCGGGCCTGCTGCTGACCCTGTCCAACTGGCTGCCGCTGCTGATTGCCGGGATCGTCGTGTTCACCTTCGGCTTTTTTGCGGCGCACGCGGTCGCCAGCGGCTGGGTCGGACAGATGGCGCGCGGCTACAAGGCGCTGGCGGCCTCGCTCTATCTGCTGGTGTACTACATCGGGTCCAGCGTGCTCGGCTCCTTGGGCGGACACTTCTGGACCACGGGCCAGTGGCCCGGCGTGGCCGCGATGGCGGGCGCGCTGCTGGCCCTGGCGCTGGCCATCAGCGCGAGCCTGTATCGGCGCACCGGCCGGGCGCCGGCGTCGGTGGCCGCGGGAGGCAGGGCCTCGTAAGCTTATTCCTAAAAGAAAGTAATTCTCATTTATAATCTGCGGCACGCTCGGTGAGCGCCATTCCCATCCAGATCCGAGGGCCGCGATGAATCCTCTCTCCCCCGACAGCCACAACCTGCAGCGCGAGCATGCCGCGCTGCTCGCCGCCTACGGGCAGGCGCAAGCGCATTGCAGCCGGCTGCTGGCCGCCCAGGCGGCGCGCATCCTGTATCTGGAGAGCGAGGCCATGCGCCTGCGCGCGGCCGTCATTCTGCGCGATACGGCGCTGGCCTGGGCGCGCGAAGACCGCAAGGCACTGGAGACTTCCATTCCCGGCCTGCCCAGGCGCGTGGCGCTGGCGCGCAGCGTCGCCCAACTGATGGAACGCGTGCAGACGCTCATGCGCGAGCGCCTGGCCTGGCAAGGGAGTGCTGGCGCCGCGGCGCGCGAACAGGAGACGCTCGCGGAGCCGCCGGCCTGGCGTCCCGCGCCGTCCGCGGTCATGCTGCGCCAGAAAGCGGTGCTGTGCGTGGGAGAGGACGCCGTGGCGTTGGCGCTGACGCGCAAGATGGTCGAACTGGCCGGCGGACGCTATCTCGGCCATGACGGCGGCGCGGATGCCGATGGCGACACGCTGGAAGCCAGCCTGGTGGCCGCGGACCTGGTGATCTGCCAGACCGGTTGCGTCAGCCACGGCGCCTACTGGCGCGTCAAGGACCATTGCACCCGCACCGGCAAGCAATGCGTGCTGGTCGACAAGCCCGAAGCCTTGCAGGCGCTGCGGCTGGAACGCGAGCCGCTGAATACGGGCGGTTGATCCGCCCAGTTCCCGCGCGCCAAACGTAGCGTCGCGTTACCTAGCGTTTCGGCTGGCCGGCCCTTGCCGCAATACAGTCTAGGGGCAAGGGGGCCGACATGCTGACCAAGCGGGATCGAGTGGCGCTACCCTGGACGGACACGCTTGCCCGCCTGGAAGACGAGCGCATCATGTTGCAGCGCATAGCCGCCGGCATGCCGCTGGCCGAGGTGCTGGAGCACGTGCTGCATGCCATCGAGGCGCAGTCCAGCGTGGAGCTGCGCACTTCCATCGCCCTGGTGGACGACACCGGCGGCTTCCTGCTGCATGGCGCCGCGCCCAGCCTGCCGATGGCCTACAACGCCGCGGTGCATAAGGCCGCCATCGGCCCTGGCAGCGCGTCCTGGGGCGAGGCGGCATATACCGGCAGCCCGGTCTACGTCGAAGATATCGCCTTGAGCCCGGGCTGGGCGCGCTGGCGCGACCTGGCCTTGTCGCACGGCCTGCGAGCCTGCTGGTCCACCCCGATCAAGGCGCCCGACGGCCGCCTGCTGGGCGTGTTCTCCAATTATTACGCCGTGGTGCGTTCGCCGTCGGCCCATGATATCGACGCGATCGCCCTCGTTACCCGCAGCGCGGCCCTCGCGATAGAGCGGCATCTGACGGAACTGGCGTTGCGCCAGAGCGGAGAACGCTGGCGCACCATGTTTGCGGGCATGCAGGAAGCGTTCTTCCTCAGCGAGGCCCTGCGTGACGATGCCGGCCGCATCGTCGATTTCCGCTTCCTGGAGGTGAACCCCGCATTCGAGCTCCAGACCGGCATGAAGGAAGGCGATACCCTGGGCCATACGCTGCGCGAGATGATCCCCGGCGTGCCCGGCCAGATCATGGATACCTTCGCCCAGGTCGTCGAGACCGGCGAGCCGACCCAGTTCGAGTTCATGGTGCCCGCGCCCAAGGAGGCCTGGTACGAGGCGCGCGCGCGCAAGGACGGAGACGACAGGATGATGGCGCTGTTCCTGGACGTGACGGCGCGCAAGACGGCCGAAGCCGAGCTGTGGGAAGGGCAGCACCGCAAGAATTACCTGGGCACGCTGGGCGACCGCATGCGCGAGCTGCACCGTCAGGGGGACATCGAGCGGGTCGCCTGCGAGGGCCTCTGCCAGCATCTGGCCTTGGGTCAGGCGGCGGTGTTGGACGCCAAAGCGGAAAGCCAGGCGCCCACAATCTCCTCGGCATGGCCGCCGGGAACCACAAGCCTGGGCCGTCCGACGCATGCGCTCGACGCACTGGGCGATGATTATCATGCGGCGCTGCGCCAGGGGCGCACGGCCTATTTGACGCCGCTTGGAGACGCCGGCGGCGCTATCCGTCCCTGGGCCATCGTCGTGCCGCTGCGGCGCTGGGGCCGGCACGACGGCGCCTTGCTTGCATGCCCGTCGTCCGGCGGCAGGCTCAAGGCCAGCGACGTCGCTTTCATCGAGGAAGTTGCCGAACGCATGTGCGGCGCCGTCGAGCGCTCACAGTACGCGCGCACGCTGGAGCAGCGCGTCGAAGACGCGATCGCGGAGCGCGACCGGATCTGGCGCCTGTCCCCGGAACTGCTGGCGGCGGTTGACCGGCAAGGGCGCTTTGTCAGCGTCAATCCCGCGGTACGCCCCATCCTGGGCTGGACCCCCGAGCAATTCATGTCCATGGACCTGTGCGAGCTGATTCATCCGGACGATCTGGCGGGGACGCTGGCGGCCTGGAGCTGGGCCTCTGGCGACATGGGGCCGCGCCCGGGCGCGCGGCATCTTGAAAATCGCCTGATCAAGCGCGATGGCGACTACTGCTGGATAACCTGGAGCATGTCCTGGGCGCAGGACAGCCTGTACATGACGGGCCGGGACGACACCGATCTGAAGCGGCAGGCCGAGGCGCTGCGCGACACCGAGAACGCCCTGCGGCAGTCGCAGAAAATGGAAGCGGTGGGGCGTCTGACGGGCGGCATCGCCCACGATTTCAACAACATGCTGCAGGGGATCTCGGGCGCGCTCTATCTGGTGCAGCGCAAGGTCACTGCGGGCGCGCCGGAACAGGCGCTGCGCTTCGTCGACGTCGCCATGGATTCCGCCAACCGCGCGGCGCACCTGACGCAGCGGCTGCTGACCTTTTCGCGGCGGCAGCCCATCGACCCCAAACCGTTCTGCGCGACCTCCGCGCTGCAATCCATGGTGGCGCTGTTCCACCGCTACACCGGCGAACGCGTGGCCTTGCGGCTGGACATGCAGCCGGAACTGTGGACGGTCTGTTGCGACAAGAACCAGTTTGAGAACGCCATGCTGAACCTGGTGATCAATGCCTGCGATGCCATGCCCAACGGCGGCGCGCTGACCGTTGCCGCGCGCAACGTGGAGCGGGACGATCCACAGCTCTTGCAGTGCGCCGGGAATCATGCCGGACAGTTCGTGGAAGTCTCGGTAAGGGACGAGGGCTGCGGCATGCCGCCGGACGTGCTGGCGCACGCCTTCGACCCGTTCTTCACGACCAAGCCCATGGGTCAGGGAACCGGCCTGGGCCTGTCCATGATCTACGGCTTCGCCAGGCAGGCTGGCGGCGCGGCCGGCCTGGAGAGCACGGTGGACGTGGGCACCACGGTCAGGCTGTTCCTGCCTCGCCACGATGGCGCGCCCGAAAGCGTACAGAACGGCGTGCGCCCGGTCGCGGCCTCGCCCGGCGCGGCGCGGCAGGAAGTCGTGCTGGTGGTGGAAGACGATGCGAATGTGCGCGAGATGGTGCACGAATGCCTGGCCGAGCTGGGCCTGGAAGTGGTGACCGCGGCAGACGGCGAGGCTGGGCTGGAGGTCCTGCAATCGGCGCGCGCGATCGACCTGCTCGTGACCGATGTCGGACTGCCGGGGCTGAACGGCAGGCAATTAGCCGATGCCGCCCGCGTGGCACGTCCCGGACTGCCCGTATTGCTGATGACGGGGTACGCCGAAAGCGCGGCGCGCGGCCAGGGCTTTCTGGAACAGGGGCTGGAGCTGATCGTCAAACCCTTTCAGTTGGACAAGCTGTCCGAACGCGTGAAGAACATGCTGGACATCGCGCAGGGGAGGCCGGACCCGGACATCCCGCGCTAGTCCGCGTCAAGGCGGGCGCGGCGTCAGGCCTAATGGCGGCGGCGCAATTCTGCCGGAGGCATGCGCAATTGCCCGCGATACTTCGAGACGGTGCGCCGCGCCAGCAGTATCCCGTTGGCCGCCAGTTGCTGGGTCAAGGCCACGTCCGACAGCGGCATCGCCGGGTCCTCGGCCTCGACCATCTCCTTGATCAGCGCGCGCACCGCCGTGGCCGAGCAGGAGCCTCCTGTGTCGGTGGCCAGTTCGCGCGAGAAGAAGTGGCGGAACTCGAACACGCCGCGCGGGGTCACCATGTATTTGCCAACCGTGGCGCGCGACACCGTGGACTCATGCAAGTCCAGGTCGTCGGCGACCTCGCGCAGCATCAGCGGCCGCAAGGCCACGTCGCCATACTCGAAGAAGGTCTGCTGGCGCTTGACGATGGCTTCGGCCACGCGCTGGATGGTGACGTAGCGCTGTTCCACGTTGCGCACCAGCCAGCGGGCTTCCTGAAGCTCCTGGGCCATGGGACTGCGGTCGTCCAGCCGGGCGCGCCGGAACAGTTCGGCATAGGTCTGGTGCAGCCGCGCCTGGGGCATGGCGTTGCGGTTGGGCAGCACGCGCCAGCGCGATTGCCATTTGTCCACGAACACGTCGGGCACGACATAGACGGGCGCTTCGGCGCTGTAGCGGCCGCCCGGCTTCGGGTCCAGGCTGCGGATCAGCGCGCAGGCTTCGCGCAAGGCGTCGTCGGAGCAGCCCAGCTGCTGGCGCAGGCCGGCGCAGTCGTTGCGGGCCAGCCGGTCGAGCTGCTCCCGTACGATGCGCAAGGCGAGCGCGCGCAGCTCGTCGCTGACGCCGGTTGCCGCCGCCAGCTGCAGTGTCAGGCATTCGGTCAGGTCGCGGGCGGCCAGACCTGGAGCGTCCAGTTGCTGCACCAGGCGCAACGCAGCCATCCATTCGCCTTCATCCGGCGCGGGCTCGGCGCCGCGCGGCGCGTCTTCCCATAGGCCGGACAGGGGCGCGCGCAGATAGCCATCGTCGTCCAGCGCGTCGATGATGTATTCGGCAAGCAGGCGGTCGCGTGTCTGCAATTGGTAGTTGCCCAGCTCCTGGGACAAGCGCTGGCTCATCGACAGCGGCGCACTGATCCACAGCCCCTGGTCTCGGTCCGGCCCGTCGCCCTGGGCGCGCGTGGGGTAGTCGCCAGAGTAGGCGGGAGCATCAGGCGGCGGCAGGTCATCCTGCGGAGCAGGCTCCGGCGGCGCGGGCTGCGGTGAATCAGCGGTAGGAAAGCTCTCCGCGGCGGGCGACAGGTCGCTTTCCTGCTCGTCGGGATCCTCCAGGAATGGATTGCTGGCCAAGGCTTGCTCCACCGCGGTGGTGAATTCCAGCGCGGTCATCTGCAGCAGCTTGACGGATTGCTGCAGGCGAGGCGCCAGCGTCATCTGCTGGCGCAGGCGCAATTCTTGCGTGGGGTAGACCAATCGAGTCTCCTGGACACTGGCTGCCGGCGGCAGTCCATCCTGGTACTGAAGCAAAGACCATGCCAGCCGTCGAGACAGGCGACGCGGGGCAATTGCGCGCGCAACGCTGCGCCAGTATTACAAGGGAATGGTAAGAAATGCCCCTCGCGCGCCGTGGCCGGTCTGGCCTTGGCGTTCAGGCGCGGCCGTCGTCCTGGCCGTTCTTCTCGTAGTCTTCAAGACGGTTGTAGAGCGTCTTCAGGCTCAAGCCCAGCGTCTCGGCAGCCATGCGCTTGTCGCCGGCGTGATGCGCCAGCGTCGCCAGGATGAAGGCGCGTTGCGCCTCGCCCAGCGACATGCCGATGGGCAAGGTCAGCGCGCCATCGCGCAGCATGGGTTCCGGCGCCTCGCGAGCGCGTGGCAACAACTCGGTGTCGAGTTCGCCATCGGCCAATATGAACGCGCGCTGCACTGCGTTGCGCAGTTCGCGGACATTGCCTGGCCAATCATGCCGGGAGATCGCTTCCAGCATGCGTGCGGAGAAAGCCTTCCGCGTGCCGTTTGCCGAGTTCAAGGTATCCAGGAACCAGTGCGCCAGCACCAGCGCGTCGTCGCCCCGTTCGCGCAGCGGCGGCACGCGCAAGGGAATCACCAGGAGCCGGTGCAGGAAGTCCTGGCGCAGGCGGCCTTGCGCGACCGAGGCAAAGGGATCGCGGTTGCTGGCGCAAATGACGCGGACATTGGCGCGCAGCAGATCGGAGCCGCCCACGCGTTGGTAGGTGCCGGCCTCCAGCACGCGCAGGAAGTTGACCTGCAGGTCTGGCGGCATCTCGGTCACTTCGTCCAGGAACAGCGTGCCGCCGCTGGCGTATTCGAAGTAGCCAGCGTTCTGGGCGACAGCGCCCGTGAAGCTGCCTTTCTCATGGCCGAACAATTCGGCGTGCGCCAAGCTGCCGTTGATGGCGCCGCAGTTCACGGCGACAAAGGGCTGCTCGCGGCGTTCGCTGGCGTCGTGGATGGCGCGTGCGACGATTTCCTTGCCGGTCCCGCTTTCTCCCACGATGAATACGCTGGCATCGGTGGCTGCAGCCAACTGCAATTGGGCATCGAGTTTTTGCATCACGGGGGACAGACCGGACGCGTCGATCAATACGTCCGGGGACGCCTGCGCCGGTGCGCGTGCGGCGCTGGGAGTGCGGTTCGCCATGCTGATTCCTGGGCCCGGCTCGAGCCATGAACGTCACACCCATGCTAGGGGGCTGGTGCAGGGCAGGATGCGACGATTTGCAAGCATTCGAAAATCTTGATGGAAAGTATCGAACAATTGCCCGTGGCCCTCGCGCAATCGCTATGCTGAAAGACTCACCACAACATCCGCGATACGGAGCAAGCATGCCTCATCTGCTGATTGTTGATGACGACCCCGCGATACGCGAAACCCTGGCCGAGATCGGGCGCGAAAGCGGCTTTTCCGTGGCCCTGGCAGCCAGCGTCAAGGATGCGCTGATCCAGCTCGAGCGCCATGCGCCCGATCTGGTGCTGACCGACATCCGCCTGCCCGAGGGCAGCGGCATGGAGATTTTCAAGAGCGAGGCCGCCGCCAGCGCGGAGGTGGTGGTGATGACCGGACACGGCACCGTCGACAATGCCGTGCAGGCGCTGCGTCTTGGCGCCACTGACTACCTGGTCAAACCGATTTGCATGGAACGCCTGAACGGAATTTTCGCGCGCGTGAACGCGAATTCGGGCGGTGACCTGCAAGGCGCGCCGTTCGAAGAGCCCGGCCGCTACGGAAAGATATATGGCGCGTCGGCCTGCATGCAAAGCCTCTACAGGCAGATCGGGCGCGTGGCCACGACCAACGTGACGACGCTGTTGATCGGCGAAAGCGGCACCGGCAAGGAATTGGCCGCGCATGCCATCCATGAACTCAGCGCGCGCCGCCAGCGCCCGCTGATCGCGGTGAATTGCGGCGCGATCTCGCCCAACCTGATCGAAAGCGAAATGTTCGGCCACGAGCGCGGCAGCTTCACCGGCGCCGACCGCCAGCACAAGGGCTACTTCGAGCGCGCCGATGGCGGCACGCTGTTCCTGGACGAAGTGACCGAAATGCCGCTGGACCTGCAGGTCAAACTCTTGCGGGTCCTGGAGACCGGGCAGTTCATGCGCGTGGGCACCAACCGGGAGATCGCGTGCGATATCCGGATCGTCGCCGCGACCAACCGCGATCCGGAGCAGGCGGTGAAGGAGGGCAAGCTGCGCGAGGATCTCTACTACCGGCTGAGCGTCTTCCCCATCAAGCTGCCGGCGCTGCGCGAACGCGGCGACGACATCCTGTTCCTTGCGAACCGCTTCCTGCAAGGCTTGAACCAGGAATCCGGCAAGAGCAAGGAATTCTCGCCGCGCGCGCTGGCCGCGCTGCAGCAGTATGCGTGGCCCGGCAATGTGCGGGAACTCAAGAACTACGTGCGCCGCGCCTTCATCATGGCGGACGGCGACAGGCTGGAGGCCGACATGCTGACGCCGCGGGTGTCGCCGGCCGGCGAGAGCGCCGGCGGCCACGTCAGCGTGCCGGTGGGAGAATCGCTGGCGGAAGCGGACCGGCGCCTGATCCTGGCGACGCTGGAGCGTTGCAACGGCATCAAGAAGCAAGCTGCCGCCGTGCTCGGGATCAGCCCCAAGACGCTGTACAACCGGCTCGAGGAATACGCCGCGGCCGACGCGCAGGGCGCCGCCGCGTCGCCTGCCCGGAAACAGGGCCGGTCCTGACTTCATTTGCCGTACCGCGTTTTCAGGTCGGCCATGCAGACGTCCTTGGCGTTGCCGGACATGGCATCGCATTTCTCCTTGCCGACCTTGTAGTCGGCATCGTTGCGCACCTTGGCCGCGTCATGCGAGGCCTCGGCTTTTTCCTTGCCGGCCTTGGCATCGGCCCGGGCCTTGTCGCGCGTGGCTTCGGCCTGCTGCTGGCAGACGTCCTTCTGGTTGCCTTTCATGCCGTCGCAACGTTTCTTGTCCAGCTTGTACTGGTCATTGATCTGCTCGTTGCTGCGCACAGCGGTGGTGCCTGTCGGCGCGGTTTGCGCCTGGGCCTGGAAGGCCAGGGCCGAAAGACCAAGGGCGACTGCGGGGAAAACGACTCGGGACAGATTCATGGCTGACTCCTAGTGTGGGACCCGGCATCGCCCGGGCCTGGCATCATGCGCAAGCAAGCGGCGTGCCTGGCCGGCCGGGCACGCCGCTTGCTTGGCTGCCTTGCCGCAGGCGATTCCAATGCGCATGCCGCAATCATCCGTTGAGTAAACCCGGGGGACACCAATATGGAAACCAAGCGCACAGACCAGGAAAAGGCGGACAAGGAACAGGGCAAGGCCAATGCGCCGCGCACGGAAACCGAGGCCGCGCACCGCAGCGGACAGTTCGGGACGGACAAGCCTGGCTTCGGCAAGCCGCCCGCCGCGCCCAAGCGCGAATCGGACAAGAAGCCCAATGAAAAGGGCGCCGAGTACGAGGAAGGCGGCCAGTATCCGGGCAAGCGTCCCGGCGCAAAGTAGCCGCCTGGCGTGGCCTCATTCCGCCTGTTGCTCCGCTTGCTCGCCCAAGCGGAACAACAGCACCACGCTGTATAGCGCGGCCAGTCCGATCAGGCCGTAGACGCTGCGCGTGACCGCGGCGGACGGCAGCACCTTCGCGAACACGTCCAGGTCCACGGCGGCGATCAGGCCGGAGTTCAGGCCGCCCGCGACCACGGCGATCAGCGCCGACCAGTCCAGGAGCGAAAGGCCGCGGGTTTCGGGAGGAACCGGGGGTGGCGCGGAATCTACGTCCAGTTCGGAAAAGTCTTCTTGGTTGCCGGGCATGTCCATGGGGTGTCCTTTTCGCAGGATGCGGGTAGGCGGGACTGCGCGCGGACCGAGGCCGCTCGCCAAGCCCCAGCAACTGCCATGCCTGGGGTGGGCATGGCAGTTGCTGGCCGCAAAGCAATCGTTCCTGCGCTGGAGACCGCCATGTCCTTGATCGTTGCCGCCCGATTCGACACCTTCGACCATGCCGCCGAGGCGGCACGCAAATTGTGCGCGGAAGGATTCACCGAAGACGACATTCATACCTTCTACATCAACACGGCGGGTGAACACGCGCGCTTTCCGATAGGCGGCGACCGCGTGGCCGATCCGGACGCCAAGGGCGGCCATTTCGGCGCGGTGGCGGGCGCCTCCGC
>JALDYL010000349.1:0-4014 GCA_032153965.1 Achromobacter sp.
CCGCTGGACAGCCAGCGCACGTCGTTGGCAATCTTCATCAGGCCGGCCGCCAGCGACTTCAGCGCGCCGTGCGCGAACAGCAGCGCTTCGTGCGAAGCCAGACCCTGGAACTTGTTGGGCGCCGACACGAAAGCGGTGCCGGTGGCGTGCGCCAGTTCGGCCGAGACCTTGGCACTGAACTGCGGGTGCGCATTCAAGCCCGTGCCCACCGCCGTGCCGCCGATGGCCAGCTGGTGCAGGCCCGGCAAGGTGGCGCGGATCTGCTGTTCTGCCAGGTCCAGCTGGGCCACATAGCCCGACAGTTCCTGGCCCAGGGTCAGCGGCGTGGCGTCCTGCAGATGGGTGCGGCCGATCTTGACGATGTCGTAGAACTCGGCGCTCTTGGCCGCCAGCGTGGCGCGCAGCGCCTTCAGCGACGGCAGCAGGTGGTGTTCGACCTGCACCGCGGCCGCCACGTGCATGGCGGTCGGGAAGGTGTCGTTGGACGACTGCCCGCGGTTGACGTGGTCGTTCGGGTGCACCTTGCGCTCTTCGCCGCGCACGCCGCCCAGTAGTTCGGAGGCGCGATTGGCCAGCACCTCGTTCATGTTCATATTGCTTTGGGTGCCGGAGCCGGTCTGCCAGACCGACAGCGGAAATTCATTGGGCCACTTGCCGGCGATCACCTCATCGGCGGCGCGGACGATGCCATCGGCGATCTTCGGATCGAGTTCGCCCAGATCGGCATTGACCTTGGCGGCCGCGCGCTTGAGCCGCGCCATCGCTTCGACCAGCGGGACCGGCATCTTTTCGGTGGAAATCGCGAAAAAATGCAGCGAACGTTGGGTCTGGGCGCCCCAGAGGTGATCTTCCGGGACTTCGATGGGACCAAACGTGTCTTTTTCAATGCGGGTCTTCATGGCGCGTGCTACTCCGTGGCGACGTCGATTGCGGCTGACGGCGGCGCGCCAGCCACGAGAATATTGAGAATGAAAATCAGTTATAGGTTAGCAGAAACCCGCATTCCTATAATTGCGCAAACATCCGTGCTCCCTCCATCGTTTTTACCACTCGCCCCGCGCCATGTCCGCCCCTCTTTGCAGCCTGACCTTGCACCTGCCCGACGAAGCCGCCACGGAGTCGCTGGCGCGGCAACTCGCTCCCCTGGTTTCCGGCGGCCAGGCCGGTCCGGCTGGGGGACATATTCACCTGCGGGGGGACCTGGGCGCGGGGAAAACAGCCTTCACTCGAGCCCTGTTGCGGGAATGCGGCATCACGGGGCGGATCAAAAGTCCCAGCTACGCGCTGCTTGAATCCTATAAAGTTTCTAACTTATACTTCTATCACCTTGATTTTTATAGATTTAGTGATTCGCGCGAATGGTTGGACGCAGGATTCCGGGATTTACTGCGTAACGATGCGGTCGTTTTGATCGAATGGCCAGAGCGGGCCGGGGGTCTTTTGCCCCCGCCCGACCTGCTGATTTCCCTAGCCTACGCAGGCGAAGGACGCGACGCCACCCTGACCGCGTACACAGCTCGAGGACAAACATGGTTGAACGCGATTGTCCCCCCGCCCCAGTCGGCGCCCTCCCCTCGGCAGGCGCCACCCGGCGCCGCCTGATCAGCGTCGCCGCCACTCTGCTCGTCCTGCCGGTCCTGCCGCGCTTGGCGCAGGCGGCGACCATCCTGGCCGTCCGCACCTGGCCGGCCGACGAATACACCCGCGTCACGCTGGAGCTCGACAGCGAGCTCAAGGCTGAACAATTCACGCTGGAAAATCCCCACCGGCTGGTGGTCGACATCGAGGGACTGACCCTTAGCTCCGCCTTGAATGACCTGGTGTCCAAGGTCCGGCCCGACGACCCCTATATCCAAAGCCTGCGCGTGGCGCAGAACCGCCCGAACGTGGTGCGGCTGGTGTTCGACCTGAAGCAGCCCGTGGCGCCCCAGGTGTTCACGCTCAAGCCCGTGGCCGACTACCAGTACCGCCTGGTGCTGGACCTGTACCCGAAGATCGCCCAGGATCCGCTGATCGCGATCCTGAACAAGCAAAGCGGCCCCGACGTGGACGACCCGCTGGCGCGCATCCTGGAAGACATCCAGCGCAACCCGGTGACGCGCGCCGATCCGCCCGAGCCGCCGCGCGTGCGCGGCCAGCAGCCGGCGCCTCCGCTGCCCACCGCGCCCAAGCCACCGCCAGCCACCGCCAGCCGCGGCAAGCAGCGCATGCTCACCATCGCGCTGGACCCCGGCCATGGCGGCGAGGATCCGGGCGCCATCGGCAGCAGCGGCCTGCGCGAGAAGGACGTGGTGCTGCGCATCGCCCGGCGCCTGAAGGCGCTGATCGACAGCCAGCCCTACATGCGCGCCTACCTCACGCGCGACGACGACTACTTCGTGCCCCTGCACGTGCGCGTGCAAAAGGCGCGCCGCGTGCATGCCGACCTGTTCATCTCGATCCACGCGGACGCCTGGGTCAAACCCTCGGCCAACGGCTCGTCGGTGTTCGCGTTGTCGCAACGCGGGGCCACCAGCGCCCAGGCGCGCTGGATGGCGGACAAGGAAAACGCGGCCGACCTGATCGGCGGCGTCAACCTCGGCAGCCACGACCGCCAGGTGGCCAAGGTGCTGCTGGACCTGTCCACCACCGCGCAGATCAACGATTCGCTCAAGGTCGGCAACGCCTTCCTGGACGAAATCAAGAAGATCAACCGCCTGCACAAGAACAGCGTCGAACAGGCCGGCTTCGCGGTCCTGAAGGCGCCGGACATTCCTTCGGTGCTGGTCGAGACTGCCTTCATCAGCAACCCGCAGGAAGAAGCCCTGCTGCGCAGCACCTCGCACCAGGACAAGCTGGCGCAGGCCATGATGACGGGCATCCAGCGCTACTTCACCGCCAATCCGCCGCTGGCGCGGCTGGGCGACGTGAGCTGACGGCCACCGCTGCCGCCGCATGAAAAAAGGGCGTTGCGCTTCACGGCGCAATGCCCTTTTCATTTGCCTCGCGCAGATGCGGCGCCTCGCGCCGCGCCGATCTCAGGCGCCGCGCCTGGCCTTGATCAACTTGAACACCCCCGCCCCGATCACCGGCACGATGGCCGCGGCCAGGCCCAGCAGCACGATGGTGTTCAGGTGTTCGCGCACCAGCGGGATATTGCCGAAGAAGTAGCCCGCGGCCACCAGGCTCACCACCCACAACAGCGCGCCCAGGATGTTGAACAGCTGGAAGCGGGACTGCGGCATGTCGGCCACGCCCGCGACAAAGGGCGCGAAAGTGCGCACGACCGGGATGAAGCGCGACATCACGATGGTCTTGCCGCCGTGCTTCTCATAGAACGCGTGCGTGCGCATCAACGCGCCGCGGTCCAGAAAGCGCAGGTTCATCGAAAACACGCGCGGCCCGATATAGCGTCCGATGAAGTAGTTCACCGTATTGCCGGTGATGGCGGCGACGATCAGCAGCGCCCCCATGAGAATCGGATCGATGTGTCCGGTGGCGCCGAACGCGCCCGCGATGAACAGCAGCGAATCCCCCGGCAAAAACGGCAGCACGACCAGCCCCGTCTCCGCGAAAACAATCAGGAACAGCACCAGGTACACCCACACGCCATACTGCGCGACCCAGACGCCGAGCGTCTTGTCGATGTGGAGCACCATATTGAAAAATTCGAGCATTGAAGCAACCCTGCCAGCGGAATGGGATATCAGTCCGCGACTATAGCCCACCCTCCCATGACGCTAAAATCATCCACATAGCCATACCTGAAAGCCAGCCACATGACCGAACGCCGCTCCATTCTTGCGCTTCCCGACCTGCTGATCAGCCAGATCGCCGCCGGCGAGGTGATCGAGCGGCCGGCGTCCGTGCTCAAGGAGATTCTTGAAAACGCCATCGACGCGGGCGGACGCGCCATCGAAGTGCGCCTCGAAGGCGGCGGCATACGCCGCATCGCCGTGACCGATGACGGCGGCGGCATCCCGCCCGAGGAACTGCCGCTGGCGCTGGCGCGCCACGCCACCAGCAAGATCCGCT
>JALDYL010000093.1:0-18992 GCA_032153965.1 Achromobacter sp.
CGCGACAGCAGCAGCACCAGCAGGTTCAGGCTCAGCTGCGAGGCCGCGCCCCACAGCACGGCGATGGCCAGCACCGCGCTCAGGGCATGCGCGGCCGGCAGCAATCCCAGGTACACCAGCGCGATCACGCCTAGCGCCAGGGGCAGGGCGCGGCGCGGCCCCAGCCGCTCGATCAGCGGCGCGCCGGCCACCCCGGCCAGCAGGAACCCGGCGCCATAGGCGAAGGCGATGAAACCCACCTGTCCCGCGGACAGCGCCAGCAAGCCGCGCACATGGTCGGCCAGAAAGGCGTAGACGCCATAGAAGGCCGACGAGAACGCCAGGCAGCCCAGCAGCAGGGCGGGCACGTCGCGGTAGGACAGCGGCGCCAGCAGGCGCGACAGGCGCAGCGGCGCGGGGTTGGTTGCGCGGCGTTCCGGCAGCCGGCGCAGGCCCAGCAGCGCGATCGCGGCGCATAGCGCCAGCGTGCCGTAGGTGGCGCGCCAGCCCACGGCGTCGGAAATCAGTGCGGACAGCGGCACGCCCGCCACCAGCGACACGGACCAGCCCGCGATGACCCGGCCCAGCGTGCGCGCCTCCTGGCCCGGCTCGGCGATCAGCGCGGCGGATCCGTAGGCCGCCGGCAGGATCACGCCTGCGGCGGCGCCTGCCAGCGTCTGCGCCAGCGTCAGCACGATCCAGTGCGGCGCGCAGGCCGACAGGATCAGCGCGGCGATCAGGACGATCATTGCACCCAGCAGCGAGCGGCGCACGCCGATGCGGTCGATGCGCGCGGCCAGGAAAAAGGCGCTGGCGGCGGTGGCCGCGCCGTAGGCGGAAATGGCGGTGCTGATGGTCAGCGGCGAGGTGGCAAAGGAGCGCGCCACGTCGCTCAGGATGGGGCTGAGCGCCAGGCCGTTGGAGCCTACGACGCTGACGGCGAACATCAGGGCGGGGACGGAAGAGGCGGGGCGGGCGCTGCGGGTGCTACGGTTCTGCATCGGCCAAATTTTATTGGAATAAAATAAGGGTTAACGCGTATATTTCTTTATTCCGTAAAAGTTCGAATGCCGTTCGGCAGAATCCGATTCCAATGCCTGATCTTGATGACCGCGACCGAAAGCTGTTAACGCTGCTGGCCGACGATGCCTCCCCCAGCTACGCCGAACTGGGCAAAATGCTGAACCTCTCCGCCCCGGCCGTGCATGAAAGGGTCAAGCGCCTGAAGCGCGACGGCCTGATCAAAGGCATTGCCGCCAAGCTGGACGGCGCGCGCATCGGCCGGCCGCTGCTGGCCTTCGTCCACGTGGACACCAACAACTGGAGCATCACGCAGCAGGTGCTGGGACTGGCCGAGCTGACCGAAGTGGAAGAAATCCACACCATCACCGGCAAGAGCGCCATGCTGCTGAAGGTGCGCGTGCGCGACACGCAGGCGCTGGAGGCGCTGCTGGCCCGCATTCATCAGATCGACGGCATCACCAACACCACCAGCGACATCGCCCTGACCAGCTACCTGGAACGCGGCCCCTTGCCGGACAACGGCTGAAGCGCGCCGTTCAGGCCGCGCGCAGCCGCAGGCGCGTGATCTCGGAGGGCGCGCCCAGGCGTTTGGGCGGTCCCCAGTAGCCTGTGCCGCGGCTGATGTAGATCCACATGTTCTCCAGGCGGTGCAGGCCCGCCGTGTACGGCTGCTGGAAGCGCACGAAGAAACCCCAGGGGAAGAACTGCCCGCCATGGGTGTGGCCGGACAACTGCAGCGTGTAGCCCAGCGGCGCCGCGGCCACCGCGCTGCGCGGCTGGTGCGCCAGCAGGATCCTGGTTGTGGCGTCCGCGGGCGCGCCGGCAAGCGCCGCCGCGGGGTTGCTGCGCTGCTGCGGATCGAAGGAACCGGCGCTGTAGTCGGTAACGCCTGCCACCACGACGGGCAGGCCCGCCGGGTGGATCACCACGTGTTCGTTCATCAGCACGCGCAGGCCCATGCGGCGGAATTCCGCGATCCAGGGCGTCGCGCCCGAATAGTATTCATGGTTGCCGGTGACCAGGTACACGCCGTGCGGCGCGTGCAGCTGGCCCAGCGGGCTGGCCTGGGCGGAAAGCTGTTCGACGCTGCCGTCGACCACGTCGCCGGTGATCGCGACCATGTCCGGCAGCTGTTCGTTGACGGCGTCGACGATGGCCTGCACGTAGCGCTTCTTGATGGTGGGACCGACGTGGATGTCGCTGATCTGCACGATGCTGAAGCCGTCCAGGTCGGGCGGGAGCCCGGCGATGGGGACCTCCACCTCGACGACGCGCGCGCGCTTGCGGGCGTTGTACAGGCCGATCAATGTGCCGGCCAGGGCCAGCAGGGGCACGGTCCATGCGCTGGCCCGGCGCAGCGTGGTCCAAGGCAGATCGGCGCCGATCAGCAGATTCGCCAGCCACGTCACCAGCAGCAAAGCGTCGCGCAGCACCGTCAGCACGAACAGCGACGAAAACAGGCCCATGGCGAACAGCCCGACCCAGGCGATGCGGTCGCCCCAAGGCGGGTGCACGGACGAACGCCCCAGCATCCCCAGCGGAATCAGGATGCAGGACAGCAGCAAGGCCAGGATGGCGGCGGCGGAACCCGTTCCGCCCAGATGGGCGTCGGGAATCAGGCGGGCGCCCACGTAAACGTGAGCCAGGGCGCCCAAGGTCAGGAAGCGCAGGAAGAATGAGGATTGGCGTAGGGACACGGCGGCTCTGGGGCGCGCCGGGCCGGGAGCAGCGGCGCGCGTGGCAAGGGAACCGTCATTCTATGCCGGGCGCGCGCCGTGCCGTGGTTCACGGCAGGCCCATGCTGGATCGCGACTTGCGGCGCGCAAGAAACTCAATCGCGGAACGCATTCGGTCTAGTCTTCCACTCGCTCCATGGGATGGTGAAGTCAGTGGGGAATTCGCGTAGGAGGCGTTTTTCGCCAGCACGCTTAAGCTCCGCATTCTTCTTCCAGGCGGAGCCGCCCGCCTGGCTAACCGCGTTGTAGAGTCGGTTCCGCAGGGATGCTTCGACTTTTGAGTCACTCATCGCAATCAAGAAGATTTCGTCCGATTCGTCACGCGAACGCTCCTGCGTCCAGTAGAGGAAATCGTGCACCACGGCCGCATAGGCGTAAGAGCCTTCGGGACGAAGTTTGAACCCCCACGCGATCGACGGAATACTTGTTAGGTCGGTAACAAAGCCATCTGGCACAGCTACGGGCTGGATGGTTTGGCCGGGATTGGGACGCCAGACCGAGATGCCGCGCGTGTAGTAGTAGTCCCAATCCTTGAATGGTATGAGGGCTTGCGGAGGCGCAAGGCTGGAGAACTCCCCACGTTGCTCCGCCGCCTTCGCAGCATCCGACACCTTCTTATGTTCCGCTTCCCAGTGCGCATTGGCCAGGCGAACGAACTCTCGCTTCGCTTGCGTCGGGTCTATTGGCGCGGGTTGTTGATCAGCCGATGCGGCAAGGATCGGCGCCGAAGGCAGTGCCAAGCCCAAGCTCGAGATGAGCAGGGATCGTCGGCTAAGAGAAATCATGTCTCCATCCTTGGCATTCAATTCCGAGCTGCCACGCGTGACGGCTTCTGCTTGGGTGACATCGCGGCGCAAGCCAGGAACCGACGTGAACCGGCAGTTCCTGTTCAAAGCTCATCGCACAACACTATCAGAGCCGGTCTGGCCTGGCATCCGCCAAATTGGGTATGTGATTTCCTAAGAATCTTGTTGTCGATCCTGGCAGCCAGCCGTTCCTGCCCAGGACTTAGCGCAGCCTGCCGGCAAGGCTGCGAGTTGAAGGGCGCTACATTTCGCGTACCAATAGGTCTGGTCCCATCTCCCGCACATGATTGATGCCCAGCATCGCCATGTTGCGGTCGACCTCGGCGCGCAGCAGGCCGATGGCGTGCGATACGCCGGCCTCGCCGCCGACCGCGGCCGCATAGTTGAAAGGCCGGCCGACGAAGACGAAGCTTGCGCCTAGCGCCAGGGCCTTGAGCACGTCGCTGCCGCGGCGCACGCCGCTGTCCATCATCACGGTCATGTTGCCGGCGGCCTCGGCCACGGCGGGCAGGGCGCGCAGCGGCGAGACCGCGCCGTCCAGCTGGCGGCCCCCATGGTTGGACACGATGATGCCGTCGGCGCCATGCTGCCGCGCCAGCGCCGCGTCCTGCGGATGCAGGATGCCCTTGATGATGAGCGTGCCCGGCCATTGGCGGCGGATGCGCGCCACATGTTCCCAGCTGAGGTGGTCGCGCGCGCTGAAATCGCGCAGCACCGATGACGACACTATCGGCGCGCCGCGCGTGGCAAACGAATTTTCGAAGTGCGGCATGCCATGGGCCAGCAGCGTGCGCATGAACGTGCCGGCCAGCCAGCGCGGCCGCGTCAGGCCGTCCCAAGCCAGGCGCAGGCCGGGCTTGAGCGGCGTGGAGAAACCGGTGCGCACATTGTTTTCGCGGTTGGCCGAGACGGGGATGTCCACCGTCAGCACCAGGGTTTCGTAGCCGGCGCGGCGGGCGCGCTCGACCAGCGCGTCGATGCGCTGCGGATCGCCGGGCAGGTAGGCCTGGAACCAGGTGCCGGGCGCTTCATGGATGACCTCTTCCAGCGGAATCAGCGAGGTGCCGCTGAGGATGGCGGGTATGCCTTGTTCGCGCGCGGCGCGCGCCAGCACGATGTCGCCGCGGTAGGCGGACAGCGCGCTGATGCCCATGGGCGCGATGCCGAAGGGCGAGGCATAGCGGCGGCCGAAGAGTTCGGTGTGCTGCGTGCGGCGCGACACGTCCACCAGCACGCGCGGGGAAAAGGCGTACTGCGCAAAGGCGCTGCGGTTGCCGCGCAGGGACTGGTTGTCTTCGGCCGCGCCCGCGACGTAGCCGAAGATCGGCCGCGGCAGGCGCCGTTTTGCGGCGGCCTCGAAATCGTCCAGCGACAGCATGCGCGCCAGCGCGCGCGGCAGGGGGCGGTCGGCCGAGGCGGCGCGGGGACTGGCGGTGGTCGAGAGCAGGGATGTCATGGCGGGCCGGCAAAAGCCCGTAATCTAGCAACGCCGATTCATCGCATAAAGCGAATAAAACCAGACATCCAATTTCGAATAAATCGAAATATCAGGCAGGCAGCGCCATTAGTTCGCCCATGCGCACCGGACCCAGCACGGAGGGCGTATCGGCCCAGCGGATCTGGTTGGGGCCGAACAGCACGATGGCGGTGGAGCCCAGCTTGAAGCGGCCCATTTCCGCGCCCTTGGCCAGATGGATCGGGGCGCGCGCCGCGTCGTCGTAGCGGGTGGCTTTCACGCGGCGCTTGTGCGGCGTGACCAGGCCGGCCCACACGGTCTCGATGGAGGCGACGATCATCGCGCCCACCAGCACCACGGCCATCGGGCCGTGCTCGGTGTCGAAGATGCACACGACGCGTTCGTTGCGCGCGAACAGGCGCGGCACGCTGCGGGCGGTAAGCGGGTTGACCGAGAACAGGCGGCCGGGCACATGGATCATTTCGCGCAGGGTGCCGGCGACCGGCATGTGCACGCGGTGGTAATCCTTGGGCGACAGATAGATGGTGGCGAATTGGCCGCCCTGGAACGGGGCCGCGCGCTCGGCGTCGCCGCCCAGCAGATCGGCCAGGCCGTAGCTGTGGCCCTTGGCCTGGAAGATGCGGCCATGTTCGATCGCGCCCATCTGGCTGATGGCGCCGTCGGCGGGGCACACCACCGAACCAGGCTCTTCATCCAGCGGACGGGCGTCTTCCTTCAATGCCCGCGTGAAGAAGTCGTTGAAGCAGTCGTAGGCCAGCGGGTCTTCCTGCAGCGCTTCGCGCATGTCCACGCCATAGCGGCGGACGAAGCGCGAGATCATCCAGTTCTTGACCGCGGGTTCCCGGCAGTCGGATGCGTACCCGAAGAACCGCGACACCAGATGGTGAGGGGCGAGATACTGGCTGGCGAGGAATAGTTGGTCTTTGATCGACATCTAGGAGCGCTGAGAAATTACCCCGCGGCAGGCCGTTGCATGGGCAGGCCCGCAGGGGGCCCGCCTTCAGGCCGGGGACTGGCCGCGTCAAAAAACATCGTCCCGCGTTGCAGCGGGACGATGTGGTGATGAGCAGAGGGTGAATTCTACCGCTTTCAGGCGCACTTCAGGCGGGTAACCGCCGCCCGGTGCAACGGTCCGCGCCGCATGTGCGCCTGCCGCTACAGTTCCAGCACGATGCGCCCGCCCTGGGCGCGCGAGCAGCAAGCCATCATGCGGGTGCCGGCCTCGCGTTCGGCGCGGGTCAGCACCACGTCCCGATGGTCGACCGCGCCGCCCAGCACGCGCACCTCGCAGGAGCCGCAGAGTCCTTCCTCGCAATCGCTCTGCACGTCGATGTTGGCGCTGCGCAAGGCGGTCAGCAGGGTCTGGCCGGCGGGCACCTGCACGACGATGCCCGAGTCCTTCAACTCGGCCTCGAAGGCATGTTCCTTGGACGGGTCCAGCGTGGCGAGCGTGGAATGGAAGTGCTCCACGCGCAGACTGTCCTCGGGCCAGGCGGCGCAGGCGGCCTGCAGGGCGTCCAGCATGCGCTCGGGACCGCAGGCGTAGATCTGGACGCCGGCCTCGGGGCTCGCCAGCAGGGCGCCGAAATCGTTGCGGCTGCCTTCGTCGCTGACGTGCAGTTGCAGGCGCGCGCCGTGCAACTGCCGCAGTTCGTCCAGCATGGCCATGCAGGCGCGCGAACGGCCGCTGTAGTGCAGTTCGTAATCCAGGCCCAGCGCGCGCGCACGGCGCGCCATGGCGCTGATGGGCGTGATGCCGATGCCGCCGGCGATGAGGATCAGGCGCTTGGCGCTTTCGTCCATGCGGAAATGGTTGCGCGGACCGCGCGCGCGCACGATGCTGCCCGCGCGCAGGTGCTGGTGGATCCAGGCCGAGCCGCCGCGGCCCGCCGTTTCCTTGAGCACGGCGATCTCCAGCGCATTCGCGGCCGCCGGATCGCCGCAGAGCGAGTATTGGCGCGACAGGCCGGTGTCGCCGCATTCGAGGTCGATGTGCGAGCCGGGCGTCCAGCGCGGCAGCGGCTTGCCGTCGGGCGATTCGAGCCGGATGCGCGCGATGCCGTCGGCCGCGGCCGTGACCTGGGTCACCACCAGCTTGCGGCTGATGGCGTGGGTGGAGGGTTCGCCGATGCGCACCGGCTGCACCTGATCCAGCAAGGCGGCATCGCGGCGCTCGGGGTTGTCGGCCGGATTCCATTCCACCCACAGATGCTCGGGGCCTCGGAACGAGGTATTCGGCACGTAGGTGAACTGCTGTTCGGCCAGGCGCATGTGCGGCAGGCGGCGGGTCAGCTCTTCCAGGAAGATCTGCATCTCCATGCGCGCCAGGTTCTTGCCCATGCATTGGTGCGCGCCATAGCCGAAGGTCAGCTGGTCGCTGGCGTTGTCGCGGCGGATGTCGAAGAAGTCGGCGTCGGCGAAATGGCGTTCGTCGTGGTTGGCCGACGAGGACACGATCAGCAGCTTGGCGCCCGCGGGAATCGCCACGCCAGCGATCTCGGTGTCGCGCGTGGCCAGGCGGCGCCAGGCCGCGACCGATCCATTGTGGCGCAGGCATTCCTCGACCGCGTTGGGCAGCAGGCCGGGATCCTCGCACAGTTCGCGCCAGGCGTCGGGGTGCTGCAGCAGCAGCTTGATGGCGTTGGCCGAGGCGTTGGCGGTGGTCTCATGCGCCGCGACGATGCCGGCCATCATCATCGAATGCAGATAGGAGTCGGTGACGACGTCGGGGTGGTCCTTCTGCTTGCGGATGCCGTACTGCATCCAGCCCGGGGCGTCGGGATCCTGGCGCATCTTGTCCAGGATCTTGCCGGCCAACTGCCAGAAATTGCCCACCGCGTGCGCCACTGCCACCTGTTCTTCCGGCTTGGGCCGGCCCCAGGTGTTGACGGTGTGCGCGATGGAGTATTGGCGCAGCAGGTCCATGTCTTCCTCGGGCACGCCCAGGAAGTGCAGGGCGACCGTGAGCGGCACTTCCCACAGCATCTGGTCGACCAGGTCGGCGCGGCCGTCGTTGATGAAGCGGTCCACGTACTCGCGCGTCAGGCGCCGCACCATGGGTTCGTGGTGCCTGAGTTCGTCCGGCGTGAACGGATCCATCAGCACCCGGCGGCGCGACATGTGGGCCGGCTCGTCCTCGTTCACCAGGGTGCGGTTCATCGCATAGCCGTAGGTCGCCAGCACGGCGTTGGCCTCGGGGCCGGTCGGCGTGATCTTCTCCAGCGCGATCGAGGGGCTGTAAGTGTGGTTGTCGCGGAACACCGCCTTGATGTCGTCGTAGCGCGTCACCACCCAGTAGCCCAGCTTGGGGCTGTAGAACACCGGTTCCTGTTCGCGCGCCCAGCGCACGTACTCGGGCGGATCCTGCTGGTAGCCGTCGCCGAAAGGATCGAATTCCGCGGCCCGCGGACTGACCGGACAGCCTTGGGCGCGGGCCAGCGCTGCGTGGTCGATGGGACAGCCGCCGGTTTGGGCGGGCGCGGTGGGGGCAGGGGTGTTGGGGTGGCCCATGGTGTCGCTCCGGATTACAATTGCGTAAATCATATACGCATTGCGTAATTAATCAATTGGGGTAATCTCCGGGCTGCGTCCGCAGCCGCCAGGCAGCACCCCTATCGCGCCCATGACTCCGCGCCCATGACCCAGACTCCCGATCCGTCCTCCGTCCCCGCCCAGACTTCCGATGCGCCGCGCCCGCGCGAACGGCGCCAGCGCGTGCAGGCCGCTGAAACCGGCATGGCGGTGCTGAAGGGGCTGGGCCGGCTGGGCGGCCGCGCCAGCCTCACGCTGCTGGCCGCGCAAGTGGACGAAAGCCCCGCCAAGGTGCACCGCTACCTGGTCAGCCTGATGGAAGAGGGGCTGGTGGCGCAGGATGCCGCCACTCAACAGTACTACCTGGGACTGGAAGCGATGCTGCTGGGCCTGGCCGCGCTGCGCCAGGCCGATCCCATCCGCCTTGCCGAGCCCAGCCTGGTGCGTCTGCGCGAAGGCCTGGAAGTGACCTGCTTCATCGCGGTCATGGGCAACAAGGGGCCGACCATCGTGCGCTTCGAGGAACCGGGACTGCCGGTGACGGTCAACGTGCGCATGGGCTCGGTGCTGTCCATGCTCTGGTCCGCGACCGGACGGGTGTTCCTGGCCTTGCAGGACGACGCGCGGGTGCGGGCGCTAGCCGAGGCCGAACTGGCGCGCGCGCCGGCCGACATGCGGGCGCTACTGGACGCCGCCGATCCTATCGGCAGCCTGCGCCGCCAGGTGCTGGCCGCGGGCTGCGCCACGGTGCGAGACACCAATCTGAAGGGCATCAGCGCGGTGTCCGCGCCGCTGTTGGACCACAACGGCCGGCCTTGCGCCGCGCTGACGGCGCTGGGGGCTACGGGTGGTTTCGACGCCTCGGCGGACGGTCCGATCGCGCAGGCGGTACGGCGCGAGGCCGAAGCGGCCAGCGTGTTGCTGGGTTATCAGGCGCCTTGATCCAGCTCGGGCTGCACAGTCCCGCCAGACAAGCCGCGCAGCCACGCCATCGCCGCCTGCACTACCGGCATGCCGGCCGTATTGCGGTTGACCACGGCGCCGATCGCGCCGAAGTTGGCGTCCAGCCGTAGTGCCAGCACGGCCACGCTGCCTTGCCGCTCGCAATAACGCGCTATCGCCTGGGGCAAGGCCGCCAGGCGGTCGTCCTGGGCCAGCAGGGCCAAGGTCGCCAGCAGGGAGTTGGACTGGATGCTGGAATCGGGCGCGCGCGCGCCGGCATGCACGAACGCCTCGTCCAGGCGTTCGCGCATCATGGTGGCCTCCAGCGGCAGCACCCAGGGCCAGCGCGCCAGTTCGGCGGCTTCGAGCGCCTCGCTTGCGGCCAGCGGATGGCCGGGCCGCGCCACGACCAGGATGGGCTCTTCGTGCAGGCGGATCACTTCGCAGTCCGCGGGCAGCAGACGGCTGCCCAGGCGGCCCAGCACGATATCCAGCTCGTCGCGCGCCAGCTTGTCCATGAGTTCGCCGAGCGCGCCTTCCACCAGTTTCACTTCCAGCCGGGGCGACTGCCCCAACAGATGCGCGATCAGTTGCGGCGCAAGGCGCGGCGCGGCCGAGGGCAGGGTGCCCAGGCGCAGCAGGCTGGCGCCGCGCTCTTCGGCGGCCCGCAGTTCGGCCGCCACGCGCTGGGCCGCGCCCAGGCTGTGGCGGGCGTGGCGGATCATAACCATTCCGGCATTCGTCGGTAGGGTGCCCTGGGTCCCGCGCTCGAACAGCGCGTAGCCCACCTGTTCCTCCAGCTGCGCCAGCGCCTTGGAGGCGGCGGGCTGGGACATGTGCAGGCGCTCGGCCGCGCGCCCAAGATGGCGCTCGTCGTCCAGCGCGACCAGCAGTTCGGCATGACGCCGCTTGAGGTGGGTGCCGGCGCGGTCGGGCATGGCGATTCATATTCAAATGGTTATGAATCGTTCAGTTTATTTCATTTCACGCCGATGCCGGGCGCTAGGCATACTTGCCGCTCTACGAGAGACAGGCGTGCCCCCAGGCTGGGCCGGGAAGGACGCCGCGATGGAGACGATTCATGAAGAAGTTCTGGATGGCCCTGGCCGCGTGCTGGGCCTGTGGCATGGCGGGCGCGGCGGTGGCGGCGGACGCGTACCCGGCGCGGCCGGTGCAGATCGTGGTGCCGTTCTCGCCAGGCGGCGCGGTCGACGTGCTGGCGCGCCAACTGGCGCAGCGCCTGGAGCCCCGCGGCTACACCCTGGTGGTGGAGAACAAGCCCGGGGCGGGCGGCAACATTGCTGCCTCCATGGTGGCGCGCGCCGCGCCCGACGGCTACACGCTGCTGATGGGCACCACCAACACCCACGGCATCAACAGCGCGCTGTACGCCAGCCTGCCATACGACCCGGTGCGCGACTTCGCGCCGGTCGGCCTGGTGGCGGACAACGTGGTGGTGCTGCTGGCCAATGCCGAGTTTCCGGCATCGACGCTGGCGGATGCCGTCAAACTGATCAAGGCCAATCCCGGCAAGTACACCTATGGCTCGCCCGGCCTGGGCACGGTGCATCAACTGGCGATGGAACAGCTGAAGCATGCCGCCGGCCTGGACGTGGTGCACGCGCCGTACAAGGGCGCCGCGCCCGCAATGGCCGACCTGGTCGCCGGCCACGTGCCGCTGATGATAGGCGGCATCGCGCCCGCCATTCCGTTCCTGGCGTCGGGCAAGGTCAAGGTGCTGGGCGTGGCGAACACCGAAAAGTACGCCGCGCTGCCGGACGTGCCGCTGTTCTCCGACGTGGCCGCAGGCGTCGCGGTGCGTTCCTGGATTGGCCTGTTCGCGCCGGCCGGCACGCCGCCCGCGGTGGTGCAGAAGCTGAACGCGGACCTGCAGGCCGTGCTTACCGACAGCGCGTTCGCGCAGGCCTTGCAGCCTCTGGGCATGGTGCCGATCTACATGACGCCCGCTGCCTTCGGCGACATGGTCAAGCGCGACATGCCGGCCTGGCGCTCCGCCGTGGAGATGTCCGGAGCGAAGCAATGACGTCCGCCGCAAAACCAGTCAACTTCCTGCTGTTCATCACCGACCAGCACCGCGCCGACCATCTGGGCGCCTATGGCAACCGCGTGGTCCACACGCCCAACCTGGACCGCCTGGCCGCGTCCGGCTGGCGCGCGGACAACATGCACGTGGCCACGCCCATCTGCATGCCGAACCGCGCCAGCCTGATGACCGGCCGCTATCCGTCCGCGCACGGCGCGCGCCACAACGGCATCGCGCTGTCGCTGCGCAGCCGCACCTTCGTCGAGGCCATGCGCGAAGCTGGCTACGGCACCGCGCTGGTCGGCAAGGTGCACCTGCAGAACATGACGGACATACCGCCATCGTGGCCGGTGCGCGCCGAGGACAGATTGCCGCGCGAGGCGCTCGAGCCCGATGCCGGCCGCTACGACCAGGAGCAGCGCAAGCTGTGGCTGGAACGCCCCGACCACGATCTGAGCTATCCCTATTACGGCTTCGAGCAGGTGGACCTGGTCGACGACCATAGCGACGACGTGCACGGCCACTACCGGCATTGGCTGCGGCGCGAGCATCCGGAGGTCGAGGCGCTGATCGGCCCGGCGCATGCCACGCCTGCGCCGGAATACGAACTCACGCGCATCCGCCAGGCCTGGCGCACGCGCGTGCCAGAAGAACTCTATCCCACGGCCTACATCGCCGACCGCGGCATCGAGGCGCTGCGCGGCTATGCGGCATCCGGGCAGCCGTTCTTCCTGCAATGCTCGTTTCCGGACCCGCATCATCCCTTCACGCCGCCTGGGCGCTATTGGGACTTGCACAAACCCGAGGACATGGAGCTGCCCGCGTCCTTCCATGGCGCCGGAACCCCGCCGCCGCACGTGGCCTGGCTGCGGGCGCAGCGCGACGCCGGCACGGCGGTCAAGCACACGCCCGCGATCTTTTCCTGCAACGAGCGCGAGGCCCGCGAAGCGCTGGCGCTGAACTACGGTTCCATCGCCAACATCGACAACCAGATCGGCCGGGTGCTGGCCGAGCTGGACGCGCTGGGAATGGCCGACAACACCGTGGTGATCTTCACCAGCGACCACGGCGATTACCTGGGCGACCATCAACTGATGCTGAAGGGGCCGATCCATTACCGCGGCCTGACCCGCGTGCCGTTCATCTGGCGCGACCCCGCCGCTAGCCCAACTGCGGGCACGGCCAGCGAGGCCTTGCTCAGCACCATCGACGTTGCGCCCACCGTGCTGGCGCGCGCCGGCGTGCAGCCCTACAACGGCATCCAGGGACGTGACATGGCCGGCCTCATCGCCCAACGCGAACAGGCGGTGCGCGATGCGCTGATGATCGAGGAAGAAGGGCAGCGCGTGATACTGGGTTTCAACAGCCGCATCCGCTGCCGCACGCTGCTGGCCGACGGCTTTCGCGTCACGGTCTACGATGGCGCGCGCTGGGGCGAACTCTACGATCTGAAGCAGGATCCGCACGAGCTGCGCAACCTGTGGGAAGACCCCGCGCATGCCGCCGACCGCGCGCGGCTGCTGGAGCGGCTGGCCTACGGCATGCTGGAGCACATCGACACCAGCCCCTATCCCAGCGCGCTGGCATGATGCGCAGCGGCCAGCTCCGAGGAGCTGGCCGCCAGTTTCAAGCGGCCTTGGCGGCCAGCTTGGTCTTGTAGAGCCAGTCCTTGTAGTCGTCCAGGTCGCCGTCGAAGGAGCTGACAGCCCCGTCAGCCACGATGATGAATTCATCGGTGGTGGCGCGCAGCAGGTGGCGGTCGTGCGACACCAGCATCAGCGTGCCTTCGAACTGGGCCAGCGCGGTCGTCAGGGCTTCGCGCGTTTCCAGGTCCAGGTGGTTGGTGGGCTCGTCCAGCAGCAGCAGGTTGGGGCGCTGCCAGACGATCAGCGCCAGCGCCAGCCGCGCCTTTTCGCCGCCGGAGAATGGCGCGATGGAACTGGTGGCCATATTGCCGTTGAAGTTGAAGCTGCCCAGGAAGTTGCGCAACTCCTGCTCGCGCACCGTGGGCGCGATCTTGGTCATGTGCCACAGCGGCGATTCGTCGTGGCGCAGCATCTCCACCTGGTGCTGGGCGAAGTAGCCGATGGACAGCCCCTTGTTGAACTGCGCTTCGCCGGCCAGCGTTGCCAGTTCACCCGCAATGGTCTTGATGAAGGTGGACTTGCCCGCACCGTTGATGCCCAGCAGGCCGATGCGCTGTCCGGCCTGCAGCGAAAAGTTGATGCCCGAGACGATGATCTTGTCGGACACGGCTTCCGTCTCTTCGTCGGCCACGCGATAACCGGCGCTGACCACGTCCATGGTCAAGAGCGGATTGGGCGCGCGCAAGGGCTCGCGGAATTCGAACGAGAACTCGGCTGCGGCGCGCAGCGGCGCGACTTCCTCCATGCGGGCCAGCGCCTTGATGCGGCTCTGCGCCTGGCGCGCCTTGCTGGCCTGGGCCTTGAAGCGGTCGATGAAGGATTGCAGGTGCGAGCGCTGGCGCATCTGCTTTTCCATCATGCCTTGCGCCAGTTCCAGCTGCGCGGCGCGCTGGCGCTCGAAGGACGAATAGTTGCCCGAATAGCGCTTTAGCTTGCGCTCGTCGATGTGGACGATGACATTGACCACGCCGTCCAGGAAGTCGCGGTCGTGCGAGATGACGATGAGCGTGCCCGGATAGCGCTTGAGCCAGTCTTCCAGCCAGATGATGGCGTCCAGGTCCAGGTGGTTGGTGGGCTCGTCCAGCAGCAGCAGGTCGGACGGGCACATCAGCGCCTGCGCCAGATTCAGGCGCATGCGCCAGCCGCCGGAAAAGCTCGTCAGCGGCAGGTGCATCTGCGCCTGGGTGAAGCCCAGGCCGGTCAGCAATTGCTCGGCGCGCGAATGCACGGTATAGGCGTCGGCGTCGGCCAGCGCGGCGTAGATGTCGGCCATGCGCAGGCCGTTCTCGGTGCTTTCGGGTTCGGCTTCCAGCTGCGCCAGTTCCGCCTCCAGCTTGCGCAGCGTGACGTCGCCGTCGATGGCGTATTCGATGGCCGGGCGCTCGAGCGCCGGCGTTTCCTGCGCCACATAGGCCATGCGCCAGCTGGACGGATAGTCCAGGTCGCCCTGGTCGGCGTGCAGCGTGCCGCGCAAGAGGCCGAACAGGCTGGACTTGCCGGCGCCGTTGGCGCCGATCAGGCCGATCTTGTCGCCGGGGTTCAAGAGCAGGTCGACCTTGTCGAGCAAGGGCTTGACGCCGCGCATGAGTGAAACTTGTTGGAAGCGGATCATGGATGGTGCAACAGGGGACGCGGCAGGATACCCGCCGGCCAGGCGCGCAGAAAAATAATCGGGGAAAGGGCGCGCGCAGGCGGCGCGGCAGGCAGACGGAACGGGCGTTCGTTGCACGTCAAGGCGGGTATTGTACCGGGTTCGGCGCGCCAGGCGCGTGCGATGGCCCCGATTATCGCGACGCGTAGCGGCTGTCCAGCACCCGGCGCAGGCGAACCGCGTCGCCGAAGCGGGCGCCGTTGATGCCCTGCGCGTTGAGCAGCACCATGGCCAGGTTACGCTTGCCGACCTTGACCGCCATGACCAGGCAATCGCCGGCTTCGCGGGTGGTGCCGGTCTTGGACACCAGGATGTCCCATTGCGGACGGCCCACCAGGATGTTGGTGTTGCGGAAGGTCTGGCCGGCGGCCTGGTAGCTGGTCTCGCCGGTGTACTGCTTGAGCAGCGGTTGCGCGGCAATCGCCGCAAGCAGCTTGACCAGATCCCGGGCCGAAGACTGGTTCTCGTTGGACAGGCCGCTCGGCTCGGCGAAGCTGGAATCGGTCATGCCCAGCGCGCGGGCCTCGGCGTTCATTGCCGCGACGAAGGCTGCCGTGCCGCCGATATAAGTGCGTCCCAGGGCCTGCGCGGCGCTGTTTTCGGAAGGGATCAATGCCAGGCGCAGCAAATCCGCGCGGCTCAATTTCGTGCCGGCCGTCAGGCGCGAGGGCAGCTCGCTGGTGGAGCGGGTGTCGCTGGCGTCGATGGTGATGATGTCGTCCATGGGCAGGCCGGCCTTGACCAAGGTCAGCGCCGCCATGAGCTTGGTGATGGAGGCGATGGGGCGCACGGCGTCCTCGTTGCGCGCGAACAGCACTTCGGAGGTGTCCATGTCCTGGACCAGGATCGTGCTGGACTTGAGCTTGCCGATTTCCTTGGCCGGATCGCGCGTGACCAGCGTGGCGTTGGCGGCCGCGTCCGGGTCCAGCGGGTCAGGCTGCGCGCCCCAGCGCTGCACCGCGATGCGCTTGCCGTAGCCGTGCAGGCACATGGGCAGCGAGGGCTGGGAATTGCAGGGGTGGAAATTGGCTGCCTGGGCCCGCGCCGGCGCCGGCAAGCCCGCTGCCGTGACGCCCCATAGCGCCGCCACGCAGAATGACATCGACAGTTGCCGCAAGATCAGCGTCACGAGCGCTCCCGGATGCGCCGGCCCCGCGCTGGGCGGCGCGTTACCGGCGATATGCATTTGAAAGCCGATATTACTGCGGTTGGCGCTGTTGTCACTGCCGTGCGTGCCCGCATGCCGGCGCGGGCGGTTTTGACCAGGATGCGGGCGCGCTAGGCGCGCGCGATGGCATCGGCCAGCGCCAGCACGCGTTCCGCGTCGCGCGCGTGCAGGTTTTCCACCAGCGCGCCGTCGACCACGGCCACGCCCAGGCCGGCGGCCTGGGCGGCCCGCCAGGCGTCCAGGCGCTTGCGCGCAGCGGCAAGCTCTTGCGCCGTGGGCGCGAAGGCGGCGTTGGCCGCCGCGATCTGTTTGGGATGGATGAGGGTCTTGCCATCGAAGCCCTGGTCGCGTCCCTGCCTGCAGGCCGCCTCCAGGCCGATGTCGTCGTGCAGGTCCAGATGCACGCCGTCCAGCGCCGCCAGGCCGTGGGCCCGCGCCGCCATCACCGCCATCGAGCGCGCCAACAGCGTTTCCTCGCGCGACGGCGTGTGACGCGCGTGCAGATCCTTCACCAGGTCCGAGGTGCCGACGACAATGGCCGCCAGCCGCGGATGGCCGGATGCGATGGCATCCAGGCGCAGAAAGCCCAAGGGCGTTTCCGCCATGGCCCACAAGGGCAGGCTGGCAGGCGCGCCCGCCGCGTCCAGCGCCCGCGCCAGCGCGTCGAGTTCGGCGGCGGACTGTACCTTGGGCAGCAGCACCGCGTCGGCGCCGGCCTGCGCAATGGCGCGCACATCGTCCAGGCCCCAGGCCGTGTCCAGCGCATTGACGCGCACCACGCATTCGCGGCGGCCGTAGCCGCCGGCGCGCAGGGCCGCAGCCACTTGCTCGCGAGCCTGCCCCTTGGCATCGGGCGCGACGGCGTCTTCCAGGTCGAGGATCAGGACGTCGGCGTCCAGGCTGCGCGCCTTGTCCAGCGCGCGCGCATTGGCGCCTGGCATGTAGAGCACGGAACGGCGGGGGCGGATGGCAGGAGTCATGGTTTCAGTTCTTGGTGTTGCCGACGACCTGCACAGGCGTGGTGCATACGTAGCCCACGCCGTACACCGTGCGTATGCCCATGTCGCCATCGGCCTGCGCGCGCAGCTTGCGGCGCAGGCGGTGCATGTGGGCGTCCAGCCGGTGCGTATCGTAGGCCTCCACGCTGGCGCCCAGCGCTTCGATCAGGCGGCTGCGCGACAGGGGCAGGGGTGCGGCCTGGATCAAGGCGCCGATCAGCCGGCTTTCGGTGTCGGTGATGTCCACGCAGACCTGCTGCGGCGATACCAGCATGCGGCGCGCGGGATCGAAACGCCAGGCGCCGGATTCCGGGGCATCGGCGTCGCCCGCCGGCACCACTCGCAGGCGGCGCGACAGCGACACCAGCGTGGCGCCCAGCTCGGCCAGGTTGACGGGTTTGGTCAGGTAGTGGTCGGCGCCCAGGCTCAGGCCCGAGATCTTGTCTTCGCTCAACAGGCGTCCGGTGAGCATGATGATGCCCATGGACGGGAAGGAGGTCCGCAAGTGCGACACGCGGGTCAGCGCGTCGCCGTCGGGCAGCATGGCGTCCAGCACCAGGATGCCCGGCGTCACGGTGAGCAGCAACTGGTCCAGTTCCGCCAGGGAGCCGGCCGTGAGTATGCTGCGGTCCAGGCCCAGGTCCTCGATGTATTCGGCGATGGTGTCGCGCCAGTCTCCGTGGTCGTCGACGATGATGATGGTCACGGCGAGTCCGGCGTCAACGGTTGCGCGCAAGGAGCTTCGAGTGCAAACACGCTATCCGCTCCTTGTATGTGGGTATTCTTCTATAGGGGGAGTCCGCGAGCGCGATATTTTTCGTATCGCGCGCTTGCGGAGAATATCATCATCGTCCCTGCGGCGCCGCGTCAAGAATCAAGGATGGCAGCCAGGCGCCGGACAATTTCCGGTTGATCAAAAAGTGAGCAGCCCGTTGCGCATCCGCCGAAAGGCCATCAGCCATGGGTCCGAGGCTTTTTTATCCACAGAAATTGTGGATAAGGCCGGCCCTGTGGATACTGTGCTTTTTATGTAGACAAGTGTTCGACCTTGACGCCCGGCGGCACCTTGCGCATGCGGTCGCGCTCGATGCGTGGCGGGGCGAAGCGGGTCTTGCGGGCGGCGGCGTTCTGCAGCAGCACGGACAGCACCGCGCCCTTGTCCTGTATCCACTCGTTTTTGCCGCGCAGCAATTTCATCGCGTTCTCGGCCGTGCCGAGGCGATAGGTCATGGAGTTGATTTGGACCGAGGTCTTGCCATTGAAGACGGACGCGTCCTGTTCGGTGATTGCCGCGGCGTCGAGATTGCTGCTGTCGTGATCGATGCGGTAGACGAACTTCAAGCCGCTGTGCGGATCCTGCGCGACCACGAGCTTGTCGGACCCCGATATGTCGGACAGCATGCCTATCACCAGCGACTCGACCAGTTGGTTGCCGCGCTGTTCCTCGGTGTAGATGTATATCGTGTGGCGCGCGGGCGCGGCGAAAGTCTGTTGCATACCTGGCTTCAATGGTGCGGGGTGGGCCTGGCGGCCCGGATTGGCGCTGAACGGAGCGGGCAGGGCGCGTCCTACGCCGCGCGGCGCATGCGCGTCAGCAGACGCGCTTTGACCGCGGGCCAGTCCTCGTCGAGGATCGCGAAGTAGACCATGTCGCGCGCGCGCCCCGATTGTGCGATCAGGTGCTTGCGGAACACGCCTTCCTCCACGCCGCCGATGCGCAGGATGGCCTGGCGCGATTGCATATTGCTCAGTTCAGTCTTGAATACGACGCGCATGATACCAATTGTTTCAAAGGCGTGCTGCAACAACAGGAATTTGGTCTCGGTATTGGCGCCGGAACGCTGGCTTGCGGGCGTGAGCCAGGTGCCGCCGATCTCCAGGCGCTTGTGCGCCAGCGCGATGTCCATATAGCGGGTCGCGCCGATGATCTGGCCGTCCTCCTGGCGCACGATCACGAACGGCAGGCAGTTGCCGTGGGGGGGGGGGGGGGG
>JALDYL010000350.1:0-3944 GCA_032153965.1 Achromobacter sp.
CCATGCCGATCTGCGCGCGGCTTTCGATGTCGCCCATGCCGCGCAGCTTGTCCGAGCCCTGGAACCCCTTCTTGTGGTCCTTGCGCGAAGCGCTGGGCGCAAGATAGAAGCGGAACGTACTGTCCAGGGCCTGGGTTTCCCAGCCCAGGCCCTGGTCGCTGCTGAGAAAGAAGCCGCCGGGACTGCGCACGCCGAGGCCGATGATGGGCACGGCGGAGTACTCGTCGCTGCCGCTGTAGCGCGGCGCGTAGCCCGCGCCCAGTGTGCCGTAGAACAGCCACTCGTCCGCCGGCCCCTCCCCGGTGGCCACCGTCAACCCGCGCGAGCTGGCCCCGCGCTGGCCGTAGACGGAACTGTTCGCAGCGTCATCGGCCAGGGACAATCCCGGGACTAAAGCCAGCAGGCACGCGGCGCCGGCGCCGCGCGTAAACAGGGAAGAACGGATTTTTCGCTTCATAACAGCTTCCTAGAAACGAGGTTGAGGGGGGGGGGGTAAAACCATTGAGCCGCATATGGCCCGATCTATTGGGTGATGGCGCCCTGCTTGGCCTGGCGCATCAGCGCCATCGCCATCGTCGACACCGACACCACCAGCGGCTCGCTCGTGTCGGAGTTGCTCATGACCAGCACCGCGAGCTTGTCGCGCGGCGCCAGCACGAAGCGGGAGTGGAAGGCTTCGGTGGCGCCGCTGTGCAGGCGCAAGGGCGCGCCGGCGATGTCCTCGCCACAGGGCGCCGCCAGCCAGGACAAGGCCAGGCGGCACTCCAGCGCCAAGCCGCCTTGCACCGTTTCCATGTCGAGCACGGTGCGGGCCGATTCGGTATTCAGCACGCGGCGGCCTTGGTAGAGTCCGTCGGCAAAAAGCATGCTGGAGAAGCGCGCCATCTCAGAAGTACTGAGCCACAAGCCGTCGGCGGCTTCGTTCGGCTGGGGTTCCTCTGCCCAGGGCGCTCCCTGGCGGTAGCCCGAGGCGCGCAGCTCGAGCATGCGGGGATCGGGATGAAAACCTGCGCGCGGCATGTTCAACGGCTGCAGGATGGTGCGGCGCACGTAGGCGTCGAAGGGCTCGCTCGCCACGTGCGCAACCATGTCGCCCAGCAAGGCGTAGGCCATGTCCGCGCGCGCTCGCCCCATCGTGTCTTCCAGCGATCCGGGGTGCACGGCCAGCAGGTTGCGGGCGGTGAAGGGATGCGCGCCCAGCCATTGCATGGCGCCGCGGCGCGGCTGGATGTCCCAGTCGGGCAAAGCCTGCGAAGCCGGCTGGTCCAGCGCCAGGCGCCCGTCATCGGCGGCGCGCAGCACGCCCGCGGCCGTGACGATCTTGGTGATGGCGCCTACGCGGTACAGCGTGTCGCTGGAAGCGCTGCGATGGCGCAGCGGATCCGCGTAGCCAAAGCCCGTGCTCCATACCACGCGCTGGTCGTCGACGATGGCGATCGACAGGCCCGGCACGCCGGACGCGTCCATGTCATAGGGAATGCGCTGCGCCAGATAGCCGACGACAGCCTGGTAATCGCCCTGTGCAATGGGCGGCGGCGTCTCGGGCGGCACGCCCTGGCAACCGCCTGCGGCAACCAGCAACAAACCTACGGCAACCAGGCGGCTGAGGGAAAACATGGCTAGCGGCAATGCCTCTGTGGAGAACTGCCGTCATGCTATCCAGGCGCCCGCCCGCGATCTTTCCCGCTTTGTATGGAGTTTGTGAAGATTGCGGCGGCGGATTGTGAAGTTTGTTTACGTTGTGCCCGAGCGCGCCGCGCCAGCGCTCAGGCGGTCTTCCAGGCGATCACGAAACGCGCGCCGCCCAGGGGGCTGTCGCTCGCCTGCACCGTGCCATTGTGCCAGCGGGCCACGCGGCTCACGATGGCCAGGCCCAGCCCCACGCCGCCCGTGCCGCGGTCGCGGCTTTCGTCCAGGCGGATGAAGGGCTCGAAAACCCGCTCGCGATCCGCGGGCGGGATGCCGGGGCCGTCATCGTCCACGATCAGCAGGTACTCGCGCGCGCCCGGGCTGATCAGGCTGACCTGGACCTGGCGGCCGGCATGCCGGATGGCGTTCTGCAGCAGGTTGAGCAAGGCGCGCGTCATGTAGCGCTGGTGCAGATGCACCTCGGGTACCTGGCATAGCGCCACCTCGCAGCGCACGCCCGACACGCCGGCCTCGAAGCCGGCGTGCTGCACCACCGAATCCAACCAGCCGCGCGCATCCTGCGGCTGCAGCGCCACGCCGTCGCCCTTGTGCTCCAGCCGGGCGTACATCAGCAGCTCCGAGGCCATGGCATCCAGCTCGGCCACGTCGCTCTTCATTTCCTCGACCAGGCGCCTGCGCGCGGCGGGGTCGTCCTCGCGGTCCATCATGTCCAGCTCGAACGACAGCCGCGCGATCGGCGTGCGCAGCTCGTGCGATACGGCATTGGTCAGGTCGCGCTGGTTGCCAACCAGCGCACTGATGCGGTCGGACATCTGGTTGAAGGTATCGCCCAGGTTGCGGATGCTGGAATGCCGCGACAGGCGGGCCCGCGCCTGCAGATCGCCCTGTCCCATGCGCAGGGCGGCGGTCTTCAGGGCTTCCAGGTCGCGCCAGATGGGCAGCGCCCACACCAGCATGAACGCGCACAGCAGCAGGCCCAGGGCGGAATACACCGCGGCCATCACCCAGGGGCCGATGTCCGGCTCCGGCGGCAGCTTGACCTCCAGCCATTGCCCGCCTGGCCCGGGAATCGCCGCCACGAAGGTCTGTTGCTTGTCGCGCACGAAGAAGCTTCCGGCATCGACCATGGCGCGCTCGTCCTGAGTGGCGCCGTAGCTGTCGGCGTCGACCACCTTGAGCGCCAGGCCGTAGTGCGGCGCCAGCGCGTCGCGCACGTGCGCCTCGCGCTCGGCGGGCGGCACGCGGCCCAGTTCCTGCACCAGGCTGTGGATCTGCCCCCGCACCGCCTCGCGCGCGTAGGCGTCGCTGACAGGCTCGAAGAAGTAGTTGGCCGACCGGTCCACGACTTCGTTGGAAATGACGAAGCCCACCGCCAGCACCACGAACAGCCGCAGGACAAACTTAAGCATCACCGCCCTCGTGCGCCTTGGGCGAGAACAGATAGCCCTTGCCCCACACGGTCTTAATGCGCGCCGGATCGCGCGGGTCGTCGTCCAGCTTGCGCCGCAACTTGCTGACGCAAACGTCGACGCTGCGGTCCAGCCCGTTGAACTCGATGCCTCGCACCGCGTTGAGCAGGTCGTCGCGGGTCAGTACCTGGCCGGCCTGGCTGGCCAGCGCCCAGAGCATTTCGAACTCCATCGTGGTCAGGTCCACCTCCGAACCCGCATGGACCACGGCGCGGGTGCGCCGGTCTATGACCAGGGGACCGAACTCCAGGCGCTCCGGCGGCTCGTCCAGCTGGCTGTGCCGCCGCAGCAGCGCCCGCACCCGCGCCAGCAGCACGCGCGGTTCCACCGGCTTGATGACGTAGTCGTCCGCGCCCGACTCCAGGCCCAGGATCTGGTCCAGATCGTCTTCGCGGGCCGTCAGCATCAGGATCGGCGCGGAGGAAAACGCGCGCAGGTCGCGGCAGACCTGCAGGCCGTCGCGGCCGGGCAGCATCAGGTCCAGGATAGTGATGGCCGGGTCATGCCTGCGGAAAGCTTCCACCGCGTGATCGCCGCGGTAGGCCTGGGCGACATTGAAACCGTGCTGCTCCAGGAACTGCGCGATCAGGCGCGACAGCTTCGGATCGTCTTCGACTAACAGGGCCTTGGTCATGGTATCCCGACAGAAAAATTGAGGTCGATGGCGCCGCATTCTACGCAATCGCGGCCGGCGGGCGTTCGACCAGGACGCCTGGCCCCGGTTCCCCCGTCGCCGGAGAAACGAAAAAACCGGGCCGGAAGACTGTCGCTTCCGGCCCGGCTTCCTGTGGAACGGCAAGTGGTTCCCGCCGACGTCGCGGGGCC
>JALDYL010000351.1:0-3940 GCA_032153965.1 Achromobacter sp.
TGGTGCGGAAGATGAACTCGTAGTTCTTGCCGTCGGTCAGGGCCGGCGACGTGGCAGACGGCGTGACCATGACCACGCCTTCGTTGTTGTAGATGTCGGCGGCGGCGATGGTGGCGCCCGAGCACACGTGGCCCACGACGAATCCGATCTTGCTGTTGACGACGCGGTTGGCGGCGACCGGGCCTTGCTTGGGTTCGCAACCGTCGTCGATCACGACGGTTTCCAGCTTCTTGCCGTTGATGCCGCCGGCGGCGTTGATGCGCTCGACCGCGGTATCGACCCCTTCACGGACCATATCGCCATACTGGGTGACCGCGCCGGTGGTGGGGCCGACGACGCCGATCTTGATGGTTTGCGCTTGCGCTCCCGAGGCAAACGCCAGACCGGCCGCGACGCCCAGCGCTGCGATGACCGGGGTCAGACGAAATACTGGCTTCATGTGTGGACTCCTCTAATGATTTGTAATCGTTAGTTTTTTGCACCGTGGCGAACGCCGGATCATCTCCAGGCCAAGCATGCCTGCTGGACTGCCCTTTGCAGGGGTTTCGGCCTTGGTCACGCCCGGTTGCATTGCGATTGCACGGCAAGCATACACTGAAAAATCGCCCCTTCCGGGCCAGTTTCGGACCACTTTGATACGCGTCCGATTATTGCGCTGCGGCATTCCTGGGCGCCCCCGGCTTATACCCGCTGGCGTATATGCAAAAGACGATTTATTCGTTTGCGTTACTAAGACCGCGCGGCATCATGGCCGCCATGAGACTCCAACCGATCATCGTTCCCGGATGGAAAAACTCCGGGCCCCAACACTGGCAATCGCGCTGGATGACCCTGCTGCCGCACGCGCGCCGCGTCGAGCAAAGCGACTGGGAGCATCCCGTTCCAGGCGACTGGATCGCCGCGCTCGCCACCGAGGTGAACGAGGCCCGCAGCCCTGTCCTTCTGATTGCGCACAGCCTGGGCTGCCTGATCAGCGCCGCCCTGCCCGTGCCGCTGCGCGCCAAGGTCGCCGGCGCCCTGCTGGTGGCGCCCGCTGACGTGGAGCGCGCCAGCGCGCCCGCCTGCCTGAGGGACTTCGCCCCCATCCCGCGCCAGTCCCTGCCCTTCCAGAGCGTGGTCGTCGCCAGCGACAACGATCCCTATTGCCAGCTGGAACGCGCCCGCGCCTTCGCGCGCGATTGGGGCAGCCGGCTGGTGATCGTGCCGGGCGCGGGCCACCTCAACGCCGACAGCGGCCTGGACGACTGGCCGCAGGGCCTGAAGCTCCTGGGCGCACTGCGCCGCCGCGCGGTGTGGCGGGTGTCGCCACCGCCCGAACGCATCGCGCCCATACCAGGCCGTCCGCTGTCGCATCAGGTCTGAGCCCGTCGCGGCCGCTGGACGAAAAAAAACCGGAGCCGCGAGGTTCCGGTTTTTCCATGCGGCGGTTGCCGCCGCGATCACTGCAGCAGGCTGCGCAGCATCCAGGCGTTCTTTTCGTGCACGTCCAGGCGCTGCGTCAGCAGGTCGGCCGTGGGCTGGTCGTTGGCGGCATCGGCCTTCTCGAAAGCGGCGCGCGCGGTCTTGGCGACGGATTCGTTGGCGGTCACCAGCAGACGCACCATTTCCAGGGCTTCCGGCACCGAGTCCGGCTCGGCGATCGAGGACAGCTTGCCGAATTCGCGGTAGGTGCCCGGCGCATAGTGGCCCAGCGCCCGGATGCGCTCGGCGATGCTGTCCAGCGCGTTCCACTCTTCCGTGTACTGGGTCATGAACATCAGGTGCAGCGTGTTGAACATGGGCCCCGTGACGTTCCAGTGGAAGTTGTGCGTCATCAGGTACAGCGTGTACGAGTCGGCCAGCAGCTTGGACAGTTCGCCCGCGACGGCGGCGCGGTCCTTGTCCGAGATACCGATGTTGATGCGCGGAACGCTGGAGGTCTTCTTGGGGGACTTGGCCATTGCTAGCTCCTAGGGATGTATGTGCGAAACAAGGATAACACTGCAAATGTGGCGAAACGCCGCAATATCCGCCGCCTTCATCAATCAGTCCTGCGACCTTTTGACGCGGCGCAAACCGCGCGTTCCAGGCGGCCGGACAGCGGCCTGGAAATCAATCCTGCACGGCCGCGACCTCGTCGGTCAGCATCTTCACGCCGGGCAGCTCGCAGGCGTAGACGGCCTGCGCCAGCGCCTCGATGGCCGCCAAGCGCGGGAAGCTGCGCCGCCAGGCCAGCACCACGCGGCGCTCCGGCACGTGGCCTTCAAAGGGCAGATAGCGCAGCAGGCTGTTGGACGGCGGTTGTTCCGGCACCGCCGTCACCGGCAGCACGGTGACGCCGATGCCGGCGGCAACCATGTGACGGATGGTCTCGAGCGAGGAACCTTCGAAGGTGCGCTGGATGCCGTCGCTGGCGGCCGAGAAGCGCGACAGCTCGGGGCAGACTTCCAGCACCTGGTCGCGAAAGCAATGCCCGCTGCCGAGCAGCAGCATGGTCTGCTGCTTCAGGTCCTGCGCGTCGATGGATTCGCGCCGCGCCAGTTCATGGTCGTTGGGCACGGCGACGATGAAAGGTTCGTCGTACAGCGGCTGCATGACCAGGCCGGCTTCCGGCAGCGGCAAGGCCATGATGGCGCAATCGATCTCGCCCTGGCGCAGCAGTTCGACCAGGCGCACGGTGAAATTCTCTTGCAGCAGCAGCGGCATCTGCGGGGTGCGTTTGATCTGCACCGGCACCAGCCGCGGCAACAGGTACGGGCCGATGGTGTGGATGACGCCGACGCGCAAGGGGCCAGCCAGCGGATCATGTCCCTGGCGCGCGATTTCCTTGATGCTGGCGCTTTCTTCCAGCACCTTCTGCGCCTGCGCCACGATGCGCTGGCCGATAGGCGTGACGCCGACTTCGGTGCCGCCGCGCTCGAACAGCGTCACGCCCAATTCGTCTTCCAGCTTGCGTATCGCCACCGAGAGCGTGGGCTGGCTGACGAAACAGGCCTCGGCCGCGCGGCCGAAATGCCGTTCGCGCGCCACGGCGACGATGTACTTGAGTTCGGTGAGAGTCATGGTGGACTACGCCCCCGGGGGTTATGCCCCAGCCTCGTGGCTGGCGCTTGCTTGATTAAGGTTGACGGCTGGCTGCATGGTCAGGTGCGCAGGAAATCCTCGCGGCCGCGCATCCAGCGCGCCAGGTGCGCTTCGACCGCAGCCGGATGTTCGGCGCGCAGCCAGACCGCGGCATCGCGCGCGTCTTCGGCAATGGCCGCGTCCGTTTCCAGATCGGCGAAGCGCAGCAGCGCCATGCCCGACTGGCGCGTGCCCAGGAACTCCCCCGGGCCGCGTTGTTCAAGATCGCGGCGGGCGATTTCAAAGCCGTCGGAGGTTTCGAACATGGCCCGCAGGCGTTCGCGCGCCACCTGCGACAGCGGCGTCTGATAGAGCAGCACGCATACCGATTCGGCGGTGCCGCGCCCTACCCGGCCGCGCAGCTGATGCAGCTGCGCCAGGCCGAAACGCTCGGCGTGCTCGATCACCATCAATGAAGCGTTCGGCACGTCCACGCCGACCTCGATCACGGTGGTGGCCACCAGCAGGTCGACCTCGCCATCGCGGAAGGCCTGCATCACGGCGGCCTTCTCGGCCTGCGGCAGCCGGCCATGCACCAGCCCGATGCGCAGGTCCGGCAGGTCCACGCGCATGCCTTCGTAGGTGTCCACTGCAGTCTGGAGTTCCAGGGCCTCGCTTTCCTCGACCAGCGGACAGACCCAGTAGGCTTGCTGCCCGCCGCGCGCGGCCTGCGCGATATGGGCGATGACCTCCTCGCGCCGCGCGTCCGAGACCAGCTTGGTCAGCACGGGACTGCGTCCAGGCGGCAATTCGTCGATGACGGAGACGTCCAGGTCGGCGAAAAAGGTCATGGCCAGCGTGCGCGGAATCGGCGTCGCGCTCATGTTGAGCTGGTGCG
>JALDYL010000352.1:0-3934 GCA_032153965.1 Achromobacter sp.
AGTGGAAGATGCTGGCGGCCAGGACCGCGCTGGCGCGGCCGGTGGTGACGCCGTCGGCCAGATGCTGCAGGTTGCCCACGCCGCCGGAGGCGATCACGGGCACCGGCACGGCGTCCGAGACGGCGCGCGTGAGTTCCAGGTCGAAACCGGACTTGGTGCCGTCGCGGTCCATGCTGGTCAGCAGGATTTCGCCAGCGCCGTAGGCGGCCATGCGGCGCGCCCAGGCCACGGCGTCCAGCCCGGTGGCCTTGCGGCCGCCGTGCGTGAAGACTTCCCAGCGGGCGGGTTCGCCGGCGGCCGACACGCGGCGCGCGTCGATCGCCACCACCACGCATTGCGAGCCGTGGTAGTCCGAGGCCGCCCGGACCAGTTCCGGATTGGCCACGGCGGCGCTGTTGATGCTGATCTTGTCGGCGCCGGCATTCAGCAGGCGCTGGATGTCGGACACCTGGCGCACGCCGCCGCCCACCGTCAGCGGAATGAAGACCTGCGAGGCCACCTGCTCGATGATGGGCAGGATCAGGTCGCGGCCGTCGCTGGTGGCGGTGATGTCGAGGAAGGTGAGTTCGTCGGCGCCCTGCTCGTTGTAGCGGCGGGCGATTTCGACGGGGTCGCCCGCGTCGAGCAGGTTGACGAAGTTCACGCCCTTGACGACACGGCCCGCGGTGACGTCGAGGCAGGGGATGATGCGGCGGGTCAGCGCGCTCTGTGCGGGCGCGCCGGCCCCGGGGGTGCTGCTGGAGGTGGTCATTTTGCCAGTTCGTCGGCGCGCGCCTGCGCTGCTTGGAAGTCGAGCGTGCCTTCGTAGATGCTGCGGCCCAGGATGGCGCCTTCGACGCCTTCTTCCTCGACGGCGCACAGGGCTTCGATGTCCTGGATGCCGGCGATGCCGCCCGACGCGTAGACAGGGATGCGCACGTGCTGTGCCAGGCGGACCGTGGCTTCGACGTTGACGCCGGACAGCATGCCGTCGCGGCCGATGTCGGTGTAGATGATGGCTTCGCAGCCGTAGTCCTCGAACTTCTTGGCCAGGTCGAGCACGTCGTGGCGGGTCAGCTTGCTCCAGCCGTCGGTGGCGATCTTGCCGTCGCGGGCGTCCAGGCCGACGATGATCTGGCCGGGGAAAGCGCCGCAGGCGTCCTGCAGGAAGCCGGGGTTCTTGACCGCGGCCGTGCCGATGATCACGTAGGAGATGCCGGCGTCAAGGTAGCGCTCGATGGTGTCGAGGTCGCGGATGCCGCCGCCGATCTGCACGGGAATGTCGTCGCCGACAGCGTCCAGGATCGCCTTGATGGGGGCTTCGTTCTTGGGTTTGCCGGCGACGGCGCCGTTCAGGTCGACCAGATGCAGGCGGCGCGCGCCTTGGTCGAGCCAACGTGTGGCCATGGCGGCGGGGTCTTCAGAGAACACCGTTGCATCGTCCAGGTCACCCTGGCGCAGGCGCACGCAGCGCCCGTCTTTGAGATCGATGGCGGGGATCAGCAGCATGGTGGGCAGCGAATAAATATAGGGGTTGAAAGGGCTGGCGGGCGTGGGCTTGGAGCCTACGGCTGCCAGTCTACAAAATTGCGATACAGGCGCAAACCGTGCTCGGCGCTCTTTTCGGGGTGAAACTGCACCGCGAAAATGTTAGCCGCCGCCACCGCGCAGGTAAAGGCGAGGCCATACTCGGTTTCACCAACAGTCAGGTCCGGATCTTCCGGGTCGGCGTAGTAGCTATGGACGAAATAGAAGTGCGTTTCGTCCGGAATGCCGGCCCAGATAGGATGAGAGCGCGTCTGGCGCACTTTGTTCCATCCCATGTGCGGGACCTTGAGGCGTTCGGGGCGGGTGTCGGCCAGTCCGGCGGCGCCGGTATCGGCCTGGCAGGCTACGTCGTCGCCGCTGACCGGTTCCGCGAAACCCGGGCCCGAGAAGCGGCGCACCACGCCGCGGAACAGGCCCAGGCAGGACGTGCCGCCTTCCTCGCTGGAATCGAACAGCATCTGTTCGCCCACGCAGACGCCCAGCAGGGGCTTCTCGCGCGCGGCGCGCACGACGGCCTCGCGCAGGCCGGATTCGTTCAGGGTGCGCATGCAGTCCGCCATGGCGCCCTGGCCGGGAAACACGACGCGGTCGGCCGCGGCGATCTCCTGGGGCTGGCTGCAGATGCGGATGTCGGCATCGGGGGCGGCGTATTTCAGGGCGCGGGCGACGGAATGGAAATTGCCCATTCCGTAGTCGACGATGGCGATAGTGGTCACTTCTTTCTGCCTGCTGCGGGGTGGATGGCGGAGGTTACAGCACGCCCTTGGTGGAGGGCACGACGTCGCCCATGCGCGGATCGACTTCCATGGCCATGCGCAGGGCGCGGCCACAGGCCTTGAAGACCGTTTCCGCCTGGTGGTGGGCATTGACGCCGCGCAGGTTGTCGATGTGCAGCGTGATCAGGGCGTGGTTGACCAGGCCCTGGAAGAATTCGCGCGTCAGGTCCACGTCGAAGTCGCCGATGCGGGCGCGGGTGAAGGGGATGTGGTATTCCAGGCCCGGGCGGCCGGAGAAGTCCACCACCACGCGCGACAGCGCTTCGTCCAGCGGCACGTAGGCGTGGCCGTAGCGGCGCAGGCCGGCCTTGGTGCCGACGGCCTTGGCAATGGCCATGCCCAGCGTGATGCCCACGTCTTCCACGGTGTGGTGCGCGTCGATGTGCAGGTCGCCCTCGGCCTTGATGTCCAGGTCGATCAGGCCGTGGCGCGCGATCTGGTCCAGCATGTGGTCCAGGAACGGCACGCCGGTGTCGATCGTCTGCTTGCCGGTGCCGTCGATATTGACGGCCACGCGGATGCGGGTTTCGTTGGTGTTGCGGGTGATCTCAGCGGTACGCATGTTAAGCACTCAAAATCTCTTGCAAGGCGGATAGCAAGGCGGCGTTTTCAGCCGGGGCGCCCACCGAGATGCGCAGGCAGTTGGCCAGTAGCGGATGGGCGTTGGAGAAGTTGCGAATCAATATTTTGCGCGTTTTCAGGGCAAGATGCACGGCGTTGCCGTCCAGCTTGCCGGAAAAGCGGGCAAGAACGAAGTTTCCGGCGGAAGGGAATACCCGCACTCCGGGCAACTGGGCCAGCGCGGCCGCCAGCGGCTCGCGGTCCGCGCGCAGGCGGGCGGCCTGTTGGTCCAGCACCGGCTTGTGGCGCAGCACGGCCGACAGCGTGGCCTGGGTCAGCACGTCCAGGTTGTAGGGCGGGCGGACCTTGTTCAGTTCCGCGATCCAGGCCGGGTGGCCGGCCAGGTAGCCGAAGCGCAGGCCGGCCAGGCCGATCTTGGACACCGTGCGCATGACGACCACGTTGGGCGCGTCCAGCACTTGCGGCATCCAGGTGCGGTCGGCGAAGGGCTGGTAGGCTTCGTCCAGCACCACCAGGCCGGGGGCGGCGGCGATGATGGCCGCCACGTCCTCATCGGACCAGAGGCCGCCGGTGGGGTTGTTGGGCACGGCCAGGAACACCACCTTGGGCTGGTGTTCCTGGATGGCGGCCAGCATGGCCGGCAAGTCCAGGGTCAGGACTGCCGTCAGCGGCACGCCGACGAAGCGGGCGTGATCGAAGCGCGCGGCCATGTCGAAATAGACGAACGACGGCCAGGGCGACAGCACCGTGTCACCTGGATTGCAGCAGGCCTGCACCACGATGTGGATGAGTTCGTCCGAGCCGTTGCCGAACAGCACGTCCGCCGCATCCGGTACGCCGAAGGCCGTTTTCACGGCCGCTTGCAGCGCCGACAGGTCGGCCGCGGGATAGCGGTTCAGCGGCGTGTCGCGCACGGCGCGGGCGATGTCCTCGCGCGCCGCCTCGGGCAGCTCATAGGGACATTCCATGGCGTCGAGCTTGATGCAGCCCTCGGCGTTGGCCACGGGATAGGCGGCCAGTTCGCGGATGTCCGCCCGGACCGTGCCGGC
>JALDYL010000353.1:0-3924 GCA_032153965.1 Achromobacter sp.
CGGAAACCTTGTCCTTCAGGCCCGCCACGCCGGCGATCTCGTCGATGCATTCGATATTGATCAGCGTGGAATCCATGTCCATCGCCAGCACCTTGCACCCCGACAGCTTCAATCCGGCGGGCAGGAAGGCGGTGTCGACGCCACGGCGCTCGGCCCAGCCCACGACTTCGGCGCGGGTGTCGGCGTCGTGCTGCACGTCGAGCAGGCGCGCGGCGGTGGCGCTGATGCGCGCCACGCCCTGCGCCTGGGCCAGGGCAGCCAGCTGTTCCGCTTGCTCCACGGTCAGGCCGGGGGATTGGACGACAAGGTGATGAGTAGTCATGGAAATCTGTATGGTTTGGACGATTACTTCAGGGCGCGCAGCACGGCGCGGACGGCGTCGGCGCGGGCCGGAACCTGTGCGGCCTTGATCTCTACCCGCAATTTATCCTGTCCCGCCAGTTTGATGTGGCGCTGGCGCTGCACCAGTTCGATGATCTTGGCCGGGTCGACCGAGGTCTTGGGGCCGAATTGCAGCAGCGCCTGGGTTTCGCTGGCGTCGATCTTGACGATGCCCAGGGGCTGGGCGGCCAGGCGCAGGCGATGCGTGGCGAGCAGCGTCTGCGCGGCCTCGGGCAGCTTGCCGAAGCGGTCGATCAGTTCTTCCTGGATGTGGATCAGGTCGTCTTCGTCCGCGGCGTGAGCCAGGCGCTTGTAGATGCCCAGGCGGGCGTGGACGTCGGCGCAATAGTCGGACGGCAGCAGCGCCGGGGCATGCAGGTTGACTTCGCAGGCCAGGTTGAAGGGCGCGTCCAGGTCGGGCTCTTCGCCGGCGCGCAGCGCGCGCACCGCCTCGTTGAGCATCTCGTTGTACATCGAGAAGCCCACTTCCTGGATGTTGCCGGACTGCGAATCGCCCAGCACTTCGCCGGTACCCCGGATTTCCAGGTCGTGCATGGCCAGGTAGAAACCGGAGCCGAGTTCTTCCATGGCCTGGATGGCTTCCAGGCGCTTCTTGGCGTTGTTGGTGATGGCGTCTTCGCCGGGCGTCAGCAGGTAGGCGTAGGCCTGGTGGTGCGAGCGCCCGACCCGGCCGCGCAGCTGGTGCAGCTGGGCCAGGCCGAAGCGGTCGGCCCGGTGGATCACGATGGTGTTGGCGCTGGGCACGTCGATGCCGGTTTCGATGATGGTGGTGCACAACAGCACGTTGTAGCGCTGCTGGTAGAAGCCCTTCATCACCTGTTCCAGCTCGCGCTCGGGCATCTGTCCGTGGGCCACGGCGATGCGGGCCTCGGGCACCAGCTCTTCCAGGCGGGCGCGGCGGTTGTGGATGGTCTCGACTTCGTTGTGCAGGAAGTAGCACTGGCCGCCGCGCTTGAGTTCGCGCAAGAGCGCTTCGCGCAGCGTGCTGCCGTCTTCGCGGCGCACGAAGGTCTTGATGGCCAGGCGCTTTTGCGGCGCGGTGGCGATGACGGAGAAGTCGCGTATGCCTTCCAGCGACATGCCCAGCGTGCGCGGAATGGGCGTGGCGGTCAGCGTCAGCACGTCGACCTCGGCGCGCAGCGCCTTCAGCGTTTCCTTCTGGCGCACGCCGAAGCGGTGTTCCTCGTCGATGATGACGAGACCCAGCCGCTTGAACTGCACGTCCTTGGACAGAATCTTATGGGTGCCGATGACGATGTCCACGCGGCCATCGTTGATGCCTTCGATGGCCGCGGCGACTTCCTTGGCCGAGCGGAAGCGGGACAGCTCCACCACCTTGACGGGCCAGTCGGCGAAGCGGTCGGAGAAGGTCTGCGCGTGCTGCTCGGCCAGCAGCGTGGTGGGGCAGAGCAGGGCGACCTGCTTGCCGTTGGCCACGGCGAGGAAGGCGGCGCGCAGGGCGACTTCGGTCTTGCCGAAGCCCACGTCGCCGCAGACCAGGCGGTCCATGGGGCGGCCGGAGGTCATGTCGGCGATGACGGCCTCGATGGCGGCGGCCTGGTCGACCGTTTCTTCGAAGCCGAAGCCTTCGGCGAAGGCCTGGTAGTCGTTGAGCGGCAGATTGAACGCGAAACCCTCGCGCGCGGCGCGCTGGGCATACAGGGCCAGCAGCTCGGCGGCGGTGTCGCGGACCTGGCGGGCGGCCTTGCGGCGCGCCTTGTCCCACTGGCCGGAGCCCAGCTGGTGCAGGGGCGCGGCCTCCGGATCGGCGCCGCTGTAGCGGGCGATCACGTGCAGCTGCGACACCGGCACGTACAGCGTGCTGCCATTGGCGTATTCGAGGTGGAGGAATTCCATCCCGCCTTCGCCCATGTCCATGTTGACCAGGCCGTGATAGCGGCCGATGCCGTGCTGCGCGTGCACGACGGGGTCGCCGGCGCGCAGCTCGGACAGGTCGCGCACCATGGCTTCGACGTTGCTGGCGCGTTCCTGGTCGCGCTTGCCGCGGCGGCCGGTGGTGGTCAGGCCCGGGTACAGATCGTTTTCGGTGAGGAAGGCCAGATTGGCCTGGGGCAACCCGAAGCCGGTGGACAGCGGCGCCGCGACGATGCCGAAATGGGCGTCCGAGGCGAGGAAGGCTTCGATGCTGTCGGGCTGCGCGTCCGGCGTAGTGCCGAACTCGTTGAGCATCTGCACCAGGGTCTCGCGCCGGCCGGCCGAGTCGGCGCACAGCAGCACGCGGGTCTGGCCGGACTGCACCAGCGCGCGCAGCTTGGCGATGGGATCTTCAGAACGCCGCGCCACGCTGACGTCGGGCGCGGGGCGGAAGTCGGGATGCGGCTGGCCGGCAGTGAGCGACAGCCGGCGGAAGTCCTTCAACCGGGCGTAGAGCGTCTCGTTGTCCAGGAACAGTTCGGACGGCGGCAGCATCGGCCGTTCGCGGTCGCTCTTCAGGAAGCCGTAGCGGCTGGAGGTGTCCTGGTTGAAGCGCTGGATGGCGTCGTCGATGTCGCCCACGGTGACGGTGACCGTGCCTTCCGTCAAGTAGTCGAACAGGGTGGCCGTTTCCTCGAAGAAGAGCGGCAGGTAGTACTCGACGCCGGCGAACGGAATGCCGTTGCCGATGTCCTTGTAGGGCAGCGCGCGGGAAGGGTCGCCTTCGAAGACTTCACGGAAGCGCGCCCGGAAGCGGTTGCGCGCGTCTTCGTCCATCGGGAATTCGCGGCCGGGCAGCAGTTGCACTTCGCGCACCGGGTACAGGCTGCGCTGCGTGTCCACGTCGAAGCTGCGGATGGTCTCGATTTCGTCGTCGAACAGGTCCAGCCGGTAAGGCACCACCGAGCCCATGGGGAACAGGTCGATCAGGCCGCCGCGCAGGCAGAACTCGCCCGGCGCCGTCACCTGAGTGACGTGGTTGTAGTTGGCCAGCGTCAACTGGGCGCGCAGCGCGGCTTCGTTGAGCTTGTCCTTCTGCTTGAAGGAAAAGGTGTAGGCCGCCAGGAACGAGGGCGGCGCCAGCCGGTACAGCGCGGTGGTGACCGGCACCGTCAGCACGTCCACCGACTTGGTCATCAGCGAATGCAGCGTGTGCAGGCGTTCCGAAATCAGGTCCTGGTGCGGCGAGAAGGCGTCGTAGGGCAGCGTTTCCCAGTCGGGCAACTGGCGCACCCGCAGGTCCGGGGCGAACAGCTGGATTTCCTCGGCCAGGCGCTGGGCCTCGACGGGCTCTGCCGTCAGGATGACCAGCGGCGCCGACGCCTGCCGCGCCAGATCCGCCAGCAACCAGGCGTCGCCGGACCCCGGTGGACGCGGCTGGGCATAGCGCGCGCCGGCCTTCAGCGCGGACAGGGTGGGGGCCGTGGCGGGGACGGGAGGCGCGAAGCTGGCGGGGGCGGAGGGGGCTGGCATCAGACTGGGAGCAGGCATCAAGCGGAAGATTATAAAATCACCGCACCATGTCTGCCTCCCTCATTGCAATCGTGCCCGCTGCGGGCGTAGGGGCCCGCGCCAGCCGGCCCGGGC
>JALDYL010000094.1:0-18427 GCA_032153965.1 Achromobacter sp.
CGCAGCGTGGCAACGTGATCGATGTTTACACCAAGTTCTATCATTGCACTTTCGTCGTTTCTTCCCAGCCGCCGCCCAGGGCCTTGTACAGTTCGACGCGGTTGATCAGCGCCGCCAGACCGGTCTGGACCAGGGAGAGCTGGGCATTGAAAAAGTCCACCTGCGCGGTCTGCACCTGCAGGTAGCTGTCGATACCATTGGTATAGCGCAAATTCGACAGTTCCAGCGTGCGCCCGGACGCATCCTGCAAGGCGCGCTGGGCGTCCAGTTGCGCCCCATAGGTGGCTTCGCCCGCCAGCGCGTCCGACACTTCGCGGAACGCCTGCTGGATGGACTGTTCGTACTGCGCCACGGCGATATTGTCGCGCGCCTTGGCCAGGTTCAGCCCTTCGCGGATGCTGCCGCCGGCAAACAGCGGCGTGGTGATCGAAGGCGAAAAGCTCCAATAACCCTGGCCGCCCTTGAACAGGTCGCCCAACGAGGGGCTGGCCACGCCCAGCAGGCCGGTCAGCGAGATGGTCGGGAAAAACGCCGCGCGCGCCGCGCCGATATTGGCGTTGGCGGACAGCAGCTGGTTTTCCGCGGCCATGATGTCCGGGCGACGTTCCAGCAGGTCGGACGGCAGGCCGGCAGGCACCGTGGCCAGCAGTTGGTCGCGGCCGAACACGGCCGGCGCCGGCAGGTCCGGCGGCAGCGGCGTGCCGACCAGCAGCACCAGGGCATTCATGGCCTGGGCCTGGGCGCGGGCCAGTTGCGCCAGGTCGGACGAGGCCGTATCCAGCAAGGTCTTGGCCTGGTTCAGGTCCAATTCCGAGGCCACGCCGCCGTCGAAACGGCGCTTGACCAGGTCGTAGGATTCCTGGCGCGAGGCCAGGGTGCGCTTGGTCAGATCCAGCTGGACCTCGGCGGCGCGCAGATTGAAATACGACTGCGCGACCGACCCGACCAGCGTGATGTGCACGCTCTTCTGCGCCTGCTCCGTCGACAGGTACTGCTGGTACGCCGCCTCGGACAGGTTGCGCAGACGGCCGAACAGGTCGATCTCGAAGGTGGTCAGGCCGATGCCGGCCTGATACGTACTGCTGATCGAACCCGAGCCGGCAGCCCGCATGTTCTGCGGCAGATGCTGGCGCTGGCCCTGGATGCCGGCGCCGATGCTGGGCCATTGCGCGCCACGCTGGACGCCGTACTGGGCACGGGCCTCTTCCACCCGCTGCACGGCCACGCGCAGGTCGCGGTTGTTGACCAGCGCCAGCTCGATCAGGCTTTGCAGGCGCGGATCGCGGAAGAACTCGCGCCAGCCCAGATTGGCGGCGGGCGTGCCATCCTGCGGCATGACCGCGGTGGACGGCTGGGTGCCGAGCGACGTGGGCTTGGCGTAGCCGCCGTACTGAACCTTGGGCTGATCAGGCCACGTGCCGGAGACCGGCGCGTCGGGACGCTTGTAATCAGGCGCCAGCGAGCAGCCGGCCAACGCCACCGCCACGAAAGCGGACAAGGCGGTCTGTTTGAACTTCAGGGCTTTCATTCCTTGCCCTCCTGGCCACCGTTGGGTTGTGCGGGATGCTGCGCGGCGGCTTCCGGCGCCGCCTGTCCGGCGGCAGCCTTCTTAGCGGCCTGTTCTTCTTCGAACAGGCGCAGTTCGGCGCCCAGCAGGCGCGGCCGGGTCTTGAACAGGCCCAACACCACCACGAAGAAGGTCGGCACGAAAATCACGGCGAACGGCGTGGCAGCCAACATGCCGCCCAGCACGCCCAGACCCACGGCGCGCTGGCTGGCGGCGCCTGCGCCGGTCGCCATGGCCAGGGGCACCACGCCCAGGATGAAGGCCAGCGAGGTCATCAGGATGGGGCGGAAACGCAGTCTCGCCGCTTCCACCGCCGACTCGTACAGCCCCATGCCGCGGGCGTACTGGTCCTTGGCGAATTCCACGATAAGAATGGCGTTCTTGGCCGCCAAGCCGATCACGGTCACCATGCCCACCTGGAAGTACACGTCGTTGGACATGCCCAGCGCGCTGATCAGCGCCACCGCGCCCAGCATGCCCAGCGGCACCACCAGCATCACCGAAATCGGGATGGCCCAGCTTTCGTACAGCGCGGCCAGCACCAGGAACACGACCAGCAGCGACAGGCCCATCAGGATCGGGGCCTGGTTGCCAGCCTGGCGCTCCTGGTAGGAAAGGCCGTTCCATTCGTAGCCGAAGCCCTGCGGCAACTGGCCCACCAGGCGTTCCATCTCGGCCATGGCCTCGCCCGTGGTGTAGCCAGGAGCGGCGTCGCCGCCGATACGCATGGATTCGTAGCTGTTGTAGCGCACCACCTGCACCGGACCCTGCTTCCATTCGGCCTTGACGAAGGTGGACAGCGGCACCATGCCGCCCTGGCCGTTGCGGGCGTTCAGCTGCAGCACGTCATTGAGCTGCATGCGGTACGGCGCGTCGGCCTGCACCCAGATGTTCTGCATCCGGCCGAGGTTGGGGAACTTGCTGAGGTAAGCGGAACCGACCGCGGTGGAAATCAGCGAGGCGGCCTCGTTGAAGTCCACGCCCAGCGCGGCCGCCTTCTCGCGGTCGATGGTCAGGCTGAGCTGCGCACCCGGTCCAAGACCGGTGATGCGCACCTGCGACAGCACCGGGCTCTTCATGACCAGGCCCATGAGTTCGCCGGTGGCCGCGGCCAGGGCGGCGGAACCCGCCGCGCCGCGATCCTGCAAGCGGAAGTCAAAGCCGGTGGCATTGCCCAGGGACGAAATGGCGGGCGGCACCAGCGTGAACACCTGCGCGTCATGGATGCCCATCAGCTGCTTCTCGAAGGCCCGGAAGGCGATCGCGCCCGCGGAGTCCTTGCGCTCCTTGCGTTCGCTGAAGTCCTTCAGCGTCACGAAGGCGATAGCGGCGTTCAGGCCGTTGCCGTTGAAGCTGTAGCCCTGCACGGCGATGATGTTCTCGACCGCCGGCACGTCCGAGAAGTATTTCTCGACCTGCTCGATGACCTCGACCGTGCGGTTGGCCGTGGCGCCGGTGGGCAGCTCGATGTTGCTGACCACGTAGCCCTGGTCTTCCTCGGGCAGGAAGGACGAAGGCAGGCGCAGGTACAGCCAGCCCAGCAGCACGACCAGCACCAGGAACGCCAGCATCATGCGGCCGCCCTTGTGCAGCATGCGCGACACCCAGTTCTGGTAGTTATGGGTGGTGGCGTCGAACTTGCGGTTGAACCAGCCGAAGAAACCCTTCTTGTCCTCGTGGTGGCCTTTGGGCACCGGCTTGAGGATGGTGGCGCACAGCGCCGGGGTGAAGGTCAGGGCCAGCAGCGCCGAGAAGAAGATGGACACCGCCATCGCGATCGAGAACTGGCGATAGATCACGCCCACCGAACCGCTCATGAAGGCCAGCGGCAGGAACACCGTCACCAGCACCAGCGTAATGCCGATGATGGCGCCGCTGATCTGAGGCATGGCCTTCTTGGTGGCTTCCTTGGGTGGCAAGCCCTCCGTGGACATGATCCGCTCGACGTTCTCCACCACCACGATCGCGTCGTCCACCAGAATCCCGATGGCCAGCACCATGGCGAACATGGTCAGCACGTTGATGGAGAAGCCAAGCGCCAGCATCACCGCGAACGCCCCCAGCATGGCCACCGGCACCACCAGGGCCGGGATCAGGGTGTAGCGGACGTTCTGCAGGAACAGGTACATCACCAGGAACACCAGCACCATGGCTTCAGCCAGGGTGTGGACCACCTGCTCGATCGACACCTTCACGTAAGGCGCCGTGTCGTACGGAATGGAGTACGTGATGTTGCCCGGGAAGTACTTGGACAGTTCTTCCATCTGCTGGCGCACGCCCTGTGCGGTGGCCAGCGCGTTGGCGTTGGGCGACAGCACGATGGCGAATGCCGCCGTCGGCTTGCCGTTCAGGCGGGCGCCGAACTGGTAGTTGTCAGCGCCGACCTCGATGCGGGCGACGTCGCGCAGCAGCACCTTGGAGCCGTCGGTATTGGCGCGCAGGACGATCTTGCCGAAGCCCTCCACCGTGCTCAGCTGGCCGTTGGCCGTGACCGTGGCGGTGATGCGTTGCGAATCCGGATTGGGCGGCGCGCCGATGCTGCCGCCGGAAATCACCACGTTCTGTTGGGCAATGGCCTGGTTGACCTGCGACATGCTCAGGTTGAAACCGACCAGCTTGGCGGGATCGACCCACACGCGCATGGCGCGCGGCGCGGCGAACAGCTGGAACTGGCCCACGCCGGGCACGCGCGACACCGGGTTCTTGATGTTGCGGGTGATGTAGTCGGCCAGCGCGGTCTGGTCCAGCGAGCCGTCGGTGGACGACACCGCCGCCACCATCAGGAAGCCGGTACTGGTCTGCTCATATTGCAGGCCCTGCTGCTGCACGGCGGTGGGCAGCTGCGCGACCACGTTGGACACGCGGTTCTGCACGTCCACCTGCGCAAGGTCGGGGTTGGTCCCCGGAGCGAAGGTGGCGGTGATGGTCGAGGTGCCGTAGGAATCGCTGACCGACTCGTAGTAGATCAGACCCTTGGCGCCGTTGAGCTGGTCTTCGATGATACTGGTGACCTGCTCGGCCACTTCGTTGGCCGAAGCGCCGGGATACGTCGCCGTGATCGTGATCGCGGGCGGCGCCACGTCCGGGTACTGCGAGATCGGCATGTTCGGGATCGCCAACACCCCGGCCAGCAGGATGAACAGGGCGACTACCCAAGCGAAAATCGGTCTATCAATAAAAAATTGCGGCATGTGGGCTGACTCTGAAAGCGATGCTCACCAAAGAGGAACGCGGCGCTTGCGCCGCGTGCCGCTTAAGATTTCTGGCCTGCGGCCTTGTCCTGCTGCGCAGGTTCGGCCGGCTTGGCGCCAGGCTGCGGGGCGGATTCCGCGGGCTTGGCGCCCGGTTGCGCGGGGGCCTGGCCGCCCGGAGCGGGCGTGCCGCTCTTCCATTCGCTGGCCTGCACCGGAGCGCCCGGCCGGACCTTCTGGAATCCTTCCACCACGACCACGTCGCCGGCCTTCAAGCCGCTGGTGACGATCCAGTTGCTCTTGAGGGCGCCGCCGGTGGTGACAGGAATCTGCTCGATCTTGTTGTCCTTGACCAGCATCAGGCTTTGCAGGCCGTCCGCGGTACGCTGCAGCGCCTGCTGCGGCACCATCAGGGCCTTGTCGTCCACGCCCTGCTCCAGGCGCACGCGCACGTACATGCCGGGCAGCAGGATGCCGTCGGGGTTGGGGACTTCGGCGCGCAGGTTCACCTGGCCCGTGGTCGGATCCACGGTGATGCCCGTGAACAGCAGCTTGCCCGGCTGGCCGTATTCGGAGCCGTCTTCCAGCACGATGGTGGCGCGCGCCGTGTCCTTGCCGACCTGCTGCAGCTGGCCGCTGGCGAAGGCGCGGCGCAGGGACGCGAGTTCCGCGGTGGACTGGGTGAAGTCCACGTAGATCGGATCCAGTTGCTGCACGGTGGCCATCTGCGTGGCGGACGTGCCTTCGACCAGGGCGCCTTCGGTGACCAGCGGCTTGCCGATGCGGCCGGTGATGGGCGACGTGACGTCGGTGTAGCCGAGGTTGATCGCGGCGTTGTCCTGCGCAGCCTTGGCGGCCGCGACGGCGGCGTCCGCCTGGCGGTACGAGGCCACGGCGTTGTCGTATTCCTGCTTGCTGACGGCGTTGGCCTTGACCAGCGGCGCGTAGCGGTCGGCCAGCAGCTTGGCGCTGAACAGATTGGCCTGCGCCTGCTTGAGCTGCGCCGTCGCCTGATCGTAGGTGGCCTTGTAGGGCGCCGGATCGATCTTGAAGAGCAGCTGGTTTTCCTTGACGTCCCCGCCTTGCTCGAAGGCGATCTTCTGGACGATGCCGGTGACCCGCGCACGGATCTGCGCATCCCGGACGGCGTCGACGCGGCCGGGCAGTTCGGACACGATGGGCGCGCGCTGCGGCTGGATCGTAATGACGCTGACCTGGGGCATGCCTGGATTCATGTGCGGTTTTTCACCGCAACCAGCCAATATCAGTGCGAGGACCCCGCCGGAAAGAGCCAGCCCTGAAACACGTTTAGGCGAAAACCGCATTGAAACCCCCGCGTAGCGTAATTAACCGTAATCGCGTCATGTAACCGCAGTATTTGAATGCGGCTCAGGCCGCGATCAAATGAGAAGCATGCGTCATCAAGGCACGTAATCAGCCCAGTAATGTAACTCAGTTATTGGGGAAATCACTGATTTTTAGTGCCTCAAATACCACTAGCGGGGGGATTTCATACAACAGATCAGCTCTCGGAAAGCTCTCGCAGCTTGCCCAGGAACACATAGCCCATGCCGTGCACCGTATGCAGCGGCAGCCGGGCGCCAGCCAGCAGGACCTTGCCGCGCAGGCGGCAGATCGCCACGTTCAGCGTGCGCATCGTGGTGCGCCTACGCACGGCCATGAATTCATCGCGCCGCAATTCCCTGGCGGGATTGCCCGCCAGGCAAAGCAGGCAGGTGCGCTCCAGGGCGGTCAGGCCGATGCGGATGCCATGAGGCGTAAGCAGGGTCCAGCCCTGGTAGACCAGGGTCCACCAGCCGTCCATGGCATAGGGAGTGTCGGCCGCGCGGGCGGGCGCGACCTGGGCAAGGCGAGCGGGGGCATTCACGACGGGTCTCCACCAGGACGGCCCGCGCCGCGCGGGATGGCGGCCGGCTCCCGGAACAGGACTGCAATTTGCCCCGAAAGACTACCGCCGGAACCCATGGGAATTGAAACTGCAAGGCATCTATAAGACCGAATCCGATCCGAAGGCTGCCCTCCATCCAAAGACGCCGGTCTCGCCGCTGTCCCGCCAGTTCAGGTGCGCTTGCCGTTGCGATGGATGTCGTGCGTGACGAAACAGCTGTTCTCGGTCGGCCGGGCCAGGATGCCGGGCTTGGCCAGCGTGGCGCGGATGTCGGCCAGGCCGGATTCCCAGTGCTCGCGCATGGCCTCGGTGCCGAACTCGTAGTCCTTGGAGTAACGCTCCCGGTGCTTGGACTCGTAGATGAGGTTGATGATGTTGGTGGCCGGCGTATGGGACAGCTTGCGGATGTCGTCGAATTCAGCCGCATTGCGCTCGGCTTCCGGCAGCTTGGCCAGCAGGCGCTGCAAGCCGTGCCGCAGCTTGAGCACGCGCCGCATCTGGTCCGTGACCAGGCGGGTCCGGCTGGAGTACTGGATGTCCTTCTGGCGCTCGGCCACTTCCTCCAGATTGGTCGGCAGACCGCCGCGCGCGGGCCACAGGTCGACCTGGAACGCCAGCGTATCCCGCATGTTGTCGGTGGTCAGCACCTGGGCCAGCGGCGTGTTGGACACGACGCCGCCATCCCAGTAGTGCTCACCGTCGATCTCGACGGAGGGAAAGCCTGGCGGCAAGGCGCCCGAGGCCATGATGTGTTCCGGGGCCAGGGTGTCCTTCAGGCTGTCGAAATAGGCGAAGTTGCCGCTGCGCACGTTGACCACGCCGAAACTGGCGCGCACGGCGCCGCTGTTGAGCAGGTCGAAATCCACGAACTCCCGCAGGGTCGCGGCCAGCGGCGTGGTGTCGTAGAAGCTGGTGGACGCCGCCCCCCTGCCGTGCACCAGGTAGGGCGGCGGAAAACGCGGTTTGAAAAAGCCCGGCTGGCCCGAGAACAGGGCCTGGAATGCCGACACATGCCCATTCATGACGGGCGAGCCGAAGCCGAACGGCACGCCTTCGAACACCGACCCGAGCGTCTCGCCCCAAGGCACCGAGGCGAAACCCGCCGGCCGGCAGATGCTTTCCCAGAAACCGCGCAGGCGCTCCACGCGCTCGTCCTCGGGGGAGCCCGCGATGATCGCCGCGTTGATCGACCCGATGGAGATGCCGGAAATCCAGTTGGGCCGGATACCCGCTTCGTGCAGCCCCTGATACACCCCGGCCTGGTAGGCCCCCAGCGCTCCTCCGCCCTGCAACACCAGGGCGACGACTTCATAGGGCGGCGTATCGCCGGTGTCCTGCTTGGGAGCCTTGCGGCGAGTACTCATACGGCTTCCTCTAGGCAGGGCCGGCGGACCGCCCTACTTGGTTTTTTCGGGCAGCTGCGGCGCGGCGACGCCCGCCCGGAACGGATACTTGGAGAATATCTGCGCCACCACCTTGTCCGTGTTCTCGGGCGTGGCGGCCGCATCGGGCTGGACTTCGCCCACCGCCACGCCTTCCCACACCAGCTGCCTGCGGCGCGCGTCGACGAGGTCGATGTTCAAGGTGCCTTCAGTATATTGGTAGACGTCGTCGCCCCAGCCGTAGCCGGGCCAGCCGCCGTAGAAGCCGGCGCGATAGCCGTAGTACGGGCCCATGGGCGGCGCGGCCGGCGTGACCTGCACCTTCTGTTGCAGCTTGGCGCTGAAGTTGACCAGCAGGTCGGGATTGGCGGCGCTGTAGGTATAGCCGCGCATTTCCATCTGGCCGCGCGTGGCATTCTTGAGGCGCTCGGTCAGCAAGGTGCTGTAGCCGGCCCTGTCGGTGCCCAGCGGCGTCATATACCCGAAGGTCCGGTACTGGGCGAAATTCGCCTGATGATCGTAATCGCTCTTGACGTCAGGGCCGGTGGCGCAAGCCGCCAACAACGCCGTCATGGAACCCGCAGCCAGCAATTTGAACGCTTTCATGTCGTTTTCTCCGTGAGCCCGATGCCCGAACATAGTGCCGCGAAGCCTGCAAAATTTCAACAGAATCTCATTCTCATCGCGTCCGCCGTGAACCGCCAGGACCGCCCCGTCCATTACACTTTCAGCTATCCCATACCCTGACCACGGCACGACACAGATGTTGGAACTCGACGGCTCGATTTGGTTTCGCTCCGGCGCCCAGACCTGGGGCGGAAAAAACCGCATAGACCTGCTGGCGCAGATCGATGCCACCGGCTCGATCACGGCCGCCGCGCGCGCCGTGGGCATGAGCTACAAGGGGGCCTGGGACGCCATCGACGCCATGAACAACCTGGCGGGCGAACCGCTGGTGATCCGCGCCGCCGGCGGCAAGGGCGGCGGCGGCACGCGCCTGACCGACCGCGCGCGCGGCCTGATCGGCACCTTCCGCGCCCTGGAGGCCGAACACCGCAAGTTCATGGAAAACCTGACCCGCGCTGGTGTGAACGCCAGCGGCGACATCGACCTCATGAGGCGTTTCATGCTCAAGACCAGCGCACGCAACAAACTGCTAGGCACCGTCACCCAGATCCGCGCCGGCGCCGTCAACGACGAGATCGTGCTGCGCATCGCGGGCGGGCAGACCATCACGGCCACCATTACCCGCGAAAGCACGCAGGAATTGGGTCTGGCGACAGGCAAGGAAGCGATCGCGCTGGTCAAGGCGTCGTCCGTCATCGTGGGCGCGCCCGGCCCCGGCCTGCGCCTGTCGGCGCGCAACCAGCTGCCGGGCAAGATCACCGCGCTGCGCCCGGGCGCCGTCAACAGCGAGATTCTGATCGGACTGGACGGCGGCATGACGCTGGCGGCCATCGTCACCAATGAAAGCGCGCAAGAGCTGGGGTTGGACGTCGGCGCCGACGCGGTGGCGATCTTCAAGGCCTCCAGCGTGATCCTGGGCGTGCTGGACTGAGCCGTTCAGACGCCCACGTCCTCGTCGTGGCGCCGCACCCTGCCCTCGCGCACTTCGAACACTTCGTCGGCCAGCGCGTCCACATCCGCCGGATCGTGCGTGATCAGAAGCATCGGCACGTCCAGCTGACGCTGCAAGGCGTTGAGTTCCAGCCGCATCTTGCCGCGCAGCTGCGAATCCAGCGCTGAAAACGGCTCGTCCAGCAGCAGGATGTCGGGCCGCAGCATGAGGGCTCGCGCCAATGCCACCCGCTGCTTCTGGCCGCCCGAGATCTCGCTGGGATAGCTGCCCACGATGGAGCCCAGCTCGAACGCGTCGACCCAGCGCTGCGCCTCGGGCCCGACCTCGCGCCGGGGCGGATTGCGCCAGCCGCGGCGCAGCCCGAAGGCGATGTTCTGCGCCACGGTCAGGTGGGGAAACAGGGCGTAGTCCTGGAACAGGTAGGCAACGCGGCGCGACTGCGCGGGCAGGTTGACGCCGCCATCCGCGTCGAACAGCACGCGGCCATTGATTTCGATGCGGCCCGCGTCGGGGCGCAGCAGGCCTGCCACCGCGCGCAGGGTCAGGCTCTTGCCCGCGCCCGACGGGCCGAACAGCGCAATGCGCTTGGCCGAGGAATCGAACGCCACGTCCAGCGCGAAGCGCCGGTCGCCCGACACCATCTGCTTGCGCACCTGGATGCTGACGCTCATGGCGCGCCCCCGTTGCGCCGGCCGCTGCTTACGGGCACCAGCTTGCCGGCCAGCAGCAGGACCACCACGCAGGTCACCGACGTGACCAGCACCAGCATGTTGGCCGTGGCATCGTCGCCCGCCTGCACCGCTTCGTAGATGGCGACCGACAAGGTCTGCGTGCGTCCCGGCAGGTTGCCGGCGATCATCAGCGTGGCGCCGAATTCGCCCAGCGCCCGCGCGAACGCCAGCAGCACGCCGGCGGCGATGCCGCGCGCGGCCAGCGGCAAGGTGACGCGGAAGAACACGCCCGCTTCGCATACGCCCAGCACGCGCGCCGCGCTTTCCAGCTGGCTGTCGACGTTCTCGAAGGCGGCGCGGGCAGATTTGAAGACCAGCGGGAAGGCCACCACGGAAGCCGCGATCACGGCGCCCTGCCAGGTGAAGACCAGTTCGATGCCCCAGCCCGCCAGCGTCTCGCCGATAATGCCGCGCCGTCCCAGCAGCACCAGCAGGTAATAGCCCAGCACCGTGGGCGGCAACACCAACGGCAAGGTCAACAACGCATCCAGCAGGTCGCGCCCCGGCCAGCGCCAGCGCGACAAGCCATAAGCCGCGGCCGTGCCGGCCACGGTCGCCAACAGCGTTGCCCAGCCTGCCACTTTCAGGGAAAGCAGCAGCGGCACCCAAACCGGATCACTCATCAATGCCTACGATTCAACAGGGTTCAGGGCTTCTGGAAGCCGTAGCGCGACAGTATCGCCTGACCTGCAGGAGACAACACGTAAGCCACGAAACTTTCGGCTTCCTTGGCAGCGGCTTCACGGGTGGTCACGGCGATGGGATAAGTGACCGGCGTCTGCGAAGGCACGCGCACCGCCACCTTGACCTTGTCCGCCATGATGGCCGCGTCGGTCGCGAACACGAAGCCCGCGTCGACCTCGCCGCGCGCCACATAGTCCAGACTCTGGCGCACGTTCTGGGCCAGCACGCTCTTGGCCTGCACTTCCTTCCACAGCCCAGCCGCTTCCAGCGCGCCCTGCGTGTAGCGGCCCACCGGCACCGATGCCGGGTTGCCGTAGGCGATGCGCTTGACGTCGTCGCGGGTCAGGTCCTTGAGTGCGGTGATGTTGGCCTTGCTGTCGGTCGGGACGATCAGCACCACCTGATTGGCGGCGAAGTCGACGCGGGAGGCCGGCTTGACGGCCTTTTCCTCGACCGCCTTGTCCATGGCCTTCTGATCCGCCGAGGCGAACACATCGGCCGGCGCGCCCTTGACGATCTGCTGCAGCAGCACGTCGGACGCGCCGAAATTCAGGATCACCTTGGTGCCGGCGTGCTCTTTTTCATAGCCCTGCGCGACTTCCTTGAAGGCGTTGGTCAGGCTGGCGGCGGCCGACACCACCAGGTCGCCGGCGCTGGCATTGGCGCTCCATGCGGCGGCCAGCGCCAAGGACAGCGCCACGATCGGACGTTTGCGGAACATGTTCTTCTCCCAGGGGAAATCGCTAAGTCGGTAACGAAATATATATAGGTATATAACGCTCGTCAATTTGGCTATCCGAGGGAGCTTTGAGCAAGATCAAGGAGTGGCGGCCGCGGGCTTCAGCCGCGCGCCACCGTGGTCGCGTGCACGGCCTCGGGCGCCAGCCGCGCCCGCAGGTGTTCCAGCGCCAGTTCGGGCCGGGCCGCGCCGCACATGAAGATGTCCAGCGCCGCGAACGCATGCTCGGGCCAGGTATGGATGCTGATGTGGGATTCGCTCAGCAGGACCACGCCGGTCACGCCCGCGCCGTCGCCGAAATGATGGAAATGCGCGCTCAGCACGCGCGCGCCCGCCGCCTGCGCCGCGGCGATCAGGTCGCGCTCCAGCGCTTGCGCGTCGGTCAGACGATCCGGCGGCACGCCACGGAAATCCGCCAGCACGTGGCGGCCGGGTGTGGCATGCGGGGTCACTTGTGGGATCCGCCCGAGGACCAGCCCGATCCGCCGGAGGAACTGCTGCCCCAGCTGCTGCTACTGGTGCTGCCGCCGCTGGACATGCGCGCGCCGGGAGAGCCGGCGCCGGTAGCGAATATCACCACCACGACGGCATAGACGGTATATAAGAGTTTGCCCATCCTGTTACTCGTCCTTGCCAGATAGTTTGTCCGCCACCGCCGCCGGGATCCAGAGGAACGCCAGGCCGATCAGGATCGGGACGAAGCCGCCACTGAAAATGGTGTCGATATTCAGGAATGCCAGCACGATCATGGCCGTCCAGGCGAACTTGCGATAGCCCCCAGGCTTGCCGCTGAGCGGCATGGCCTTCTGCTTGGCAAGCTCCGGATCGCCGAACCATTCCGCCAACTTCGCCGGCGCCACGGGCCCCGAGGCCGACCAGCCCAGTTCGGACTCGCTCAGTTCACGCGTCAGCTTGAGGTTGCCGGCCTTGTAATCCGTGATCTTGGTGCTGTCGCCGACCTTGACGCGCCAGTTGAAGGCGCCCAAGGCCAGCTCCACGCGCGAGGTGTAGTCGTACAGCTTCTGGTACAGATTGGAGCGCCAGCGCACGCTGCTGGCGTTGTTGTGGCTGGGCCAGGTGTCGCACACCTGCACCCGCTCCCAGCCTTCGTCGGTTTCCACCAGCCAGATGAATCCCTTCGCGGGATTGAACAGCAGGTACTCGATCCAGTCGGACGGCTCCTCGGGGTCCGGATCGGCGCACTTCATCAGGCCGATGAGCGTATAGGACGCGCCGTCGATCTTGGCCACCGCGCCCAGCGACAGCGTAGTCTTGATGGCCTTGACCTTGCGGGCCTTCTCGATGACTTCGGCCGTGGGTCCCGAGCAATCCACCGTGGCCGCGCACGAGGGGCAGACCACTTGGGTGGCCATGGCGGCCACGAAGCTTATCGGTCCGCCGCAGTTCGGGCAGTCCAGCGCCTTGATCTGGCCGCGGAAACGGCCGGCGGTCTCCTCGACCTGTTCATTGGTCCGTAGCGACGCCGCCTGCATGGCGGACAGATCGAACGCCTTGCCGATGTACAGCTCGGGCTCGGGCCCATCGGAAAAGTCCAGCGTCAGGAACGCATCCAGGCTGCGGTAATCCGCCACCTTGGCCTGCCAGCCGTCGCCCGGCACGAAGGGCAGCTCGCCCTGCGTGCCGCCCGCCTGGCAGGCGCGCACGTCGGCGGCGGTAAAGCGCTGGCCGTCCAGCTTCAGCTCGTCGCCGGGCGCGATGTCGTCGAACGCGGGCATGCCCTGCGTCGACTTGACCTTGCGCCGCCGGGTCACGGCGTACTGGCCCGACGCATCCGACAGCCAGCCGTCGGAGCCGTCCTCGAACCACAGGTACCACTCGTTCCAGAAGCCTTCGCCGTAGCGCAGCTGGATGCGGCCGATCAGATCGAAGCGCTTGCCGTCATGGGTGCCGGCCGCGCCCAGGCACAAGGGCGAGTAGTCCTCCAGGACCTCGGCGGCCTCGCCGATGCGCTTGACCGACTCGGCGTCCTTCAGCAAGGTGCTGCGGCAGGCGCCGCAGACCGCCATGACCGATGCCGCGGACGTGAATTTGACTGGGGCGCCGCACTGCGGACACAGAACCTGCTGCATGGAGCCTTAGCTGGTGAGTTTCTTCAGCACTTCGGCCTTGGCCGAATCGTAGTCCGCGGCCGTGATCAGGCCCTTGTCCAGCAGATCCTTGAGCTGCTGCAGCCGCTGCGCCGGATCGCCGCCCGCGGCGGCAGGCGCCTGCGGGGCGGGTGGTTGCGCCGCCGGCTGCGGCGGCTGTCCCTGTGCGCCAGCCAATCCCGCAGCCATGGTCTGGCCCAGCGCCGCGCCGGCCGCGAGACCCGCGCCGATGCCGGCGATGCCGCCCTCGTTCTGCGCCGCCATCGGAATGGCGGTGGCGGTCTGGTACTGAGTGAACTTGCCCAGGTCGCCGGCCATGCCCATGGAGATCCGCGTGTCCAGCGCCTTCTGCAGTTCTTCCGGCAGCGAAACGTTCTCGACCGTGAAGTTGTCCAGCTTGACGCCGTAGCGATCGAACACCGGCGCCAGCTGCTCGGAGATGCTTTGCGACATCAGCCCCTGGTTGCCGGCCATGTCCAGGAACGGCACCTTGGAGCCGCCCAGCGCCGTCGTCATCGCCGCGACCACCATGTTGCGCAGCTGCGTTTCCAGGTCGTCGACGGTGTACTCGTCGCGCGTGCCGCTGACCTCGCGGTAGAACTTGGCGGGATCGGATATCTGGTAGGAATAGACGCCGAAGGCGCGCAGCCGCACCATGCCGAATTCGCTGTCGCGCAGCGTCACCGGCTGGGCCGTGCCCCAGCGCCGGCCCAGTTGCAGGCGCGTGCTGAAGAAGATCACGTCCGACTTGAAGGGCGACTCGAACAGCTTGTCCCAGTTCTTCAGGTAGGTCAGGATCGGCAGCGTCTGCGTGGTCAGCTTGTACATGCCGGGGCCGAACACGTCGGCCACCTTGCCTTCGTTCACGAACACCGCCATCTGCGATTCGCGCACGGTCAGGCTGGCGCCGTACTGGATTTCGAAATCCTGCATGGGATGCCGCCAGGCGAGCACGCCGTCGCGGTCCTCGTTCCATTGCAGGATGTCGATGAACTGCTTGCGGATGAATGAACCGAGACTCATGAGTAGTCCTCCTGTCAGATCGGGATCGGCGCCTGCCCGTATCAGGTCAGGCTGGCGGCGTTGACGATGCCGGCGGCGATCGAGATCGACCCGATCAGGCCGCCCATGGCGATATTGTTTTCCTCGATGGCCTCGTTCATGCCGCGCACGGCCTGGGACACGCCCACGTACACGACGATCTGCACCAGCATGGCCACCAGGCCCCAGAGCAGGAACATGGCGTAGCTGGCGTGGATCGCAATGCTGGAGCACAAGGTGAAGCTGAAGCCCACCAGCGCGCCGCCATACGACAGCACCGCGGCGATATTGCCTTCGCGGATCAGCTCGAATTCCTTGTAGCGCGTGACGGCCGTGTAGACCAGGGTGAAGGCACCCAACATGGCAAGCGCGGACGCCATATAGATCAGATAGGTCACCACCGGATGCATTGCTTCTCCCATTGCCACCCTCCTAATTGCGCGCAGTATATACGGCGCGTTCGATATACTGCGAACGCATTTTTCGTGTCGGACACCTCATGCGCGACCGCGTTCTCATTCTTTCGGTATTGATCGTCGCCTCCTGCGGTTTGGGCTATGAGCTCATCAGCAGCGCGCTGGCCAGCTATTTGCTGGGGGATTCGATACTGCAGTTCTCTTCCGTCATCGGCTGCTATCTGTTCGCCATGGGCATAGGCTCGTGGTTGTCAAAATATGTAAGAGACGAAGACGTTTTGAATCGCTTCATCGACGTGGAGCTGCTGGTCGCCCTCTTGGGCGGCGTCTCCGCCGCGGTGCTGTTCATGGTCTTCTCATGGATGCCCGCCCCCTTTCGCGCGGCCCTGTATGTCGGCGTGTTCCTCATCGGCCTGATGGTCGGCATGGAAATCCCGCTGGTGATGCGGGTGTTCAACCAGCGCAAGACCGAATTCCGCGAAATCGTCAGCCGCGTGCTGACTTTCGACTACCTGGGCGCGCTGGCCGTGTCGCTGGTCTTTCCCCTGCTGCTCGCTCCCAAGCTGGGCCTGCTGCGCACCAGCTTCCTGTTCGGCATCCTGAACGCCAGCGTGGCGCTGTGGACCACCTGGTTATTCCGCGCCGAGATCCGCCGGCCCGGTGAAAAGGCCATCCGCGCCAGCGTCGTGATCGGCTTCCTGGGCCTGGGCTTCATCTATTCCGGCAGCATGACGGCCTGGGCCGAGAAAGGCTTGTACGGGGACGACGTGGTGCACGCGGAAACGACGCAGTACCAGCGCCTGGTGGTCACGCGCTGGCACGACGACCTGCGCCTGTACATCAACGGCAATCTGCAGTTCTCCTCGCGCGACGAGCACCGCTATCACGAGGCGCTGGTGCACCCCGGCCTGCAAGCCCTGCCGTGGGCCCGCAACGTGCTGGTGCTGGGCGGCGGCGACGGCCTGGCCGTGCGCGAAATCCTCAAATACAAGCACATCGAACACGTGACGCTGGTGGACCTGGACCCCGCCATGACCGGGCTGTTCTCGCGTTCCGAGCCGCTGGTCAAGCTGAATCAGGGCTCGCTGAAGGACCCGCGGGTCACGGTCATCAACGACGATGCCGGCCGCTGGCTGGAAACCCATGCCGAGGTCTACGACTACATCGTGGTGGATTTTCCTGACCCGTCCAACTTCGGCCTGGGCCGCTTGTACTCGGTGCCGGTCTATCACCTGATGGCGCGCCACCTGGCCGAGAACGGCTATATGGTGGTGCAGTCCACCTCGCCCTACTTCGCGCCGCGCTCGTTCTGGAGCGTGGACGCCACCTTGAAGGAAGCCGGTCTGAACACCTGGCCGTACCACACCTATGTGCCGTCCTTCGGCGACTGGGGTTTCATCCTGGCCAGCAAGCGCCGCGACTACGAGCCGCCCGCCGCGATCACCGTGCCCACGCGCTATCTGGACCCGGTCACGACGCGCGAACTGTTCCACTTCCCCGCCGACATGCCCGCGCTGGCGATGCCGCCGAACCGCCTGAACGAACAGTCCCTCGTGCGCTACTTCGACGAGGACTGGCGCAAGGTCATCCGCTGATGCAGCGGCGCAGCTTCCTGTTGGGCGCGGCGACGGCCGCGATAGCCGGCACCGCCGGATACTACCGTTCGCGCATCGTCGAGACCACGCCAGAGATCCATTACCCGGGCATGCAGGCGGGCCACGCCTTGCGCGACGGCGCGGCCTGGCCGCAGCCCTCGGCCAGCCACAAGCGCGACGTCGTAATACTGGGCTCGGGCGTGGCGGGCTTGTCCTGCGCCTGGAAGCTGGCGCGCGAAGGACACACGGATTTCCTGGTGGTGCAGGGTCTCGAACTCGAAGGCAATGCCGCCGCCGGCCAGCGCGACGGCCTGGACTACCCCTTGGGCGCGCACTACCTGCCGCTGCCCTCGCTGGCGTCCACCCATGTGCGCGAGATGCTGGCCGATTTCGGCATCATCGAGCGCGGCGCGAGCGACGCCCGCCCCTACTACGACGAGACCGCCCTGGTGCATTCGCCCCAGGAACGGCTGCTGCGCGGCGGCCATTGGGAAGAAAGCCTGCTGCCCATGAGCGGGCTGCCGGAAGCGGACCTGGCGCAGCACCGCAAGTTTCTTGCGCTGATCGACCGCCTGCACACGCAGACGGGCAACGACGGCCGCAAGGTCTTCTGCATTCCGCTTACGCTTTCGTCACACGACCCGGCCTGGCGCACACTGGACGCCATCACCTTCAAGCAATGGCTGGAACGCGAGGGCTATACCTCGCCCGCGCTGCATTGGTACCTGAACTACTGCTGCCGCGACGACTACGGCGCGCAGTACGACGTGGTCTCGGCCTGGGCCGGCCTGCACTACTTCGCCAGCCGCGACGGCCATGCCGCCAATGCGGGCGAAGGCGCCGTGCTGACCTGGCCCGGCGGCCTGTCGACGTTGATGCAGCGCATGCGCGACGCCATCACGAACAAGCTCGGCCATGCCGGCTGGCTGGCCGCCGGCACGGCGGTCCGGGTACAGGAGACGCCTGCCGGACCGCTGGTCACCTGCCTTGGTTCGGCTGCCGCCTACACGGTGCAGGCCCGCCGCGCCGTGTGCGCGATGCCGCTGTTCGTGGCGCAGCGCGTCCTGCCCGACATCCGCGCCTATGGCTACGACCCGGCGGTGCACGCGCCGCCGCATGCGCCCTGGATGGTGTCGAACTTCGTCATGGAAGGCTATCCCGCCGAAGCCCCCGGCGAACCGCTGTCCTGGGACAACGTGGTCTATCAGGGCAAGGCGCTGGGCTACGTCGTCTCCACGCACCAACTGCTGCGCGTGGCCCGCACGCCTCGCTGCGTCTTCACCGCCTACCACGCGCTCAGCGAAATGAAGCCCGAGGCCGCGCGCGACTGGCTGACCCGCGCCAGCCCAGAGGAACTGCGGGCCGAGGCCGCGTCCGACCTGGTCGCGGCCTACGGCCAGGAATTCTGGCGCCATGCGCGCCAGCTGGAAATCACGGTGCGCGGCCATGCCATGGCCTCGCCGCTATGCGGCTACCTGTCCAATC
>JALDYL010000354.1:0-3887 GCA_032153965.1 Achromobacter sp.
GCAGTCCGCGCGCCGCGCTGACATCACCCGAGGAAAACATGTCTGACATTGCATTTGCCACGCTCGGCGAACTTGCGCAGGGCCTGGCCGAAGGCCGCTACAGCTCGGTGGAGCTGGCGCGGCACTACCTGGACCGCATCGACCGCGCCAATCCGGCACTGGGCGCCTACGTCAGCGTCGACCGCGAGGGCGCGCTGCGCCTGGCCGAAGCCGCCGACGCGCGCCGCCGCGCCGGCTACGGCCTGCTCGGTCCGCTTGACGGCCTGCCCGTGGCCGTCAAGGACCTGTGCGACATCGAAGGCCAGATCACCACGGCCGGCTCGCAAGCCTGGCGCGAACGCCGCAGCGCGACCACCGCCACGGCCGTGACCCGCCTGATCGACGCCGGCATGGTGGTGCTGGGCAAGACCCACATGGTGGAGTTTGCCTTCGGCGGCTGGGGCACCAACCCCGTCATGGGCACGCCGCGCAATCCCTGGGACCTGGTGCGGGCCCGCATTCCCGGCGGCTCTTCCAGCGGTTCCGGGGTAGCGGTGGCTGCGGGCCTGGCGCCCGCCGCGCTGGGCTCGGACACGGGCGGCTCGGTGCGGATTCCCGCGGCGCTCAACGGCATCACCGGCCTGAAGACCACGCGCGGACTCATCAGCCTGTACGGTGCGGTGGCGCTGTCCCACACGCTGGATTCCATTGGCCCGCTGACCCGCGACACGCGCGATTCGCTGTTGCTGACCGCGGCCATGTCCGGCCCCGATCCGCGCGATCCGGTGACGCGAGGCGTGCCCGCCTACCGCTACCGCGACCCGCGCCCGGGCGCAAAGCCGCTGGCCGGCGTGCGCATCGCCCTCATGCCGCAGGCGCAATACCCCATCGCCATCGACGCGGCGGTGCAGGGCGCGCTGGACGACACGCGCCGCGCGCTGGCGGACCTGGGCGCGGAATGCGTGGAAGCGCCCTTCCCCTTCGATTTCCACGACATGATGCTGCGCAACGGCCTGATCATCGCCGCCGAAGCCTACGCCCAGCACCGCGACTACATCGAGGACGACAGCCTGCCGCTGGGCCGCTATGTGCGCGCCCGCGTGCTGGGCGGCAAGCAGACCAGCGCCGCCGACTACGTGCTGGCGCTGCAAGCTCACGCCCGCGCCTGCGAGGCCTGGCAGGACTGGATGCGCGACTACGACGCGGTCCTTGCGCCCTGCCTGCCGTTTGCCGCCTGCCCGCTGGAAGACGTGGACGAGGCCGCGACGCCGCTGGCGGCCTTCACCCGGCCCGGCAACTACGTCAACGCCTCGGGCCTGGCCCTGCCCGCCGGCTTCTCCACGGAAGGCATGCCGATCGGCGTGCAGCTGCTGGGCAAGCCGAATGGCGAAGGCGCGCTGGGCCGTATCGGCATGGCCTTCCAGGCCGCGACCGACTGGCACCTGCGGCGTCCGGATCTGTCCGCAATCCAGTTGTAGACCGGCGGTTGTAAACCCTACGCCAGCCAGGCCGGCCCGTCAGCGCGACAGCCGGCCTTTTTTGCGTTCAACCCAGGCCGCAAGCCGGCCGCAGCAACGCCTCCAGCCAGTCCGCGAACACCTGCACCCGCCGCGACGGCGACCGCCGCTGCGGATAGAGCAGCGTCATCGGCATGGGCGCGGGGCGGTGGTCCGGCATGACTTCGACCAGCTCGCCCGCGGCGATCTGCGGCTGCACGTCATAGGCCGGAATCTGGATCAGGCCGAGGCCCGCGACGCAGCTGGCAATATAGGCTTCGGCGCTGTTGACCGTGACCCGCCCGCGCAACGGCACGGTCCGGGGCACGCCGCCGTCCAGCCATTCCCAGGGCGCCAGCCGGCCGCTGGACGGCGAGGCGTAGTTCACGCAGGCATGCCCCGCCGCCAGGTCGTCCGGCGCCAACGGCACGCCATGGCGCGCCAGATAGGCCGGGCTGGCGACATTGATCAAGCCCAGCATGCCTATCGGCCGCGCCACCAGGCCCGAGTCCGGCAACACGCCGACCCGCAGCACGCAGTCCACGCCTTCCTCGATCAGGTTGACGGCGCGATCGGTCACGCCCAGCGTGACATCGATCTGCGGATAGGCCTCCAGGAAAGCCGGCAGCGCCGGCGCCACGATCAGGCGGCCCACCCGTCCGGGCACATCCACGCGCAGCATGCCGCTGGGGCCCACCGAGGCATGGCGAAAGAGGTTCTCGGCCTCTTCCATGTCGGCCACCAGGCGCAGGCAGCGCTCATAGAAAGCCGCGCCCTCCTGCGTGGGCGCCACTTGCCGCGTGGTGCGGTTCAGCAGCCGCGCGCCCAGCCTGCCCTCCAGCTCCTGCACGGCGGCGGACACCGTGGAGCGCGGCAGGCCCAGCGTGTCGGCCGCGCGCGAGAAGTTCGCGCACTCGACGACGCGGGCGTAAACCCGGAACAGGTCTATGCGGTCCATGGGGCGGATGGCTCCTGCGAGGGCTGGCCTCACTGTTCGTAATTTCTGGATAGAGATACCAGAAATAGAGGTTTTATGCGGATTTTGTGGAATATATCATCGTCTGCACTAGGGTTCGCATCCGGCGGCCCGATAGCGGAGAGGACCATGGCAGACCACGGAATCAAAGGCAAAACCGTCATCATCGCGGGCGGCGCGAAGAACCTGGGCGGCTTGATCGCGCGGGACCTGGCGCAGCAAGGCGCGCGCGCGGTGGCGGTGCATTACAACAGCGCGGCCACCAAGGCCGACGCGGAGGCGACGGTCGCCGCCGTCAAGGCCGCCGGCGCGCAGGCCGTCGCCTTGCAGGCCGACCTGAGCTCGGCCGGTGCGATGGAGAAGTTGTTCGCCGACGCGGTGGCCGCGGTAGGCCGGCCGGACATTGCGATCAACACCGTCGGCAAAGTGCTGAAGAAGCCCTTCACCGAAATCACGGAAGCGGAATACGACGAGATGGCCGCGGTGAACTCGAAGTCCGCCTTTTTCTTCCTGAAGGAAGCCGGCCGCCACGTCAACGACAACGGCAAGATCTGCACGCTGGTGACCTCGCTGCTGGGCGCGTTCACGCCCTTCTATGCCGCCTACGCCGGCACCAAGGCGCCCGTGGAGCACTACACCCGCGCCGCCTCCAAGGAGTTCGGCGCGCGCGGCATTTCCGTGACGGCGGTAGGCCCCGGCCCCATGGACACGCCGTTCTTCTATCCGGCCGAAGGCGCCGACGCGGTGGCGTACCATAAGACCGCGGCCGCCTTGTCGCCGTTCTCGAAAACCGGGCTGACCGATATCGAGGACGTGGTGCCCTTCATCCGCTTCCTGGTGTCGGACGGCTGGTGGATCACCGGCCAGACGGTGCTGATCAACGGCGGCTACACCACCAAATAGGAGCGGCGCCATGCACGTACTGTTGACCATCGTCGGAGGCTTGCTGCTGCTGGCCGTGTTCGCCCTGTTCGGCAAGCAATGGGGCGGCGACGCCGCCGGCTCGATCGCCGCGGCCAAGCTGTTCCTGCCCGCGTGGCTGCTGATGGCTATCGTCAACATGTGGGTCGGCGTGACGCGCGCCGGCTACACGGTGCGCGAGGAACTGCCTATCCTGCTGTTGGTGTTCGCGGTGCCCGCGGCGGCGGCCTGGCTGGTCATCGCCTTCCTGCCGCGCGCGTAAAACGCTGGCGTTGACCGCGCCAGCGCTCCATCACGCATCTGCGCGGCCCAAGCTCAGGGCTGCGCGGGCGCTGCCGCCGCAGGCGCCGCCTGATTGTCCGCGCGCGCTTGCGCCCCCGCGGCAGGCAGCCCTTCCCAGCCTCCGCCCAGGGCCACGATCAAATTGACGCTGGCCGCGAAGCGGTTGCCCAGCAGGCTCAGCGCATTGCGTTCGCTGTTGAGCGCGGTGGCGTCCACCACCGCCACGCTCAGGT
>JALDYL010000095.1:0-18296 GCA_032153965.1 Achromobacter sp.
ACCGGTCGCTGATCGACTGGCATATCCAGGAAGGCACCGACGCGCTGGTGGTGGTCGGCACCACCGGGGAGTCGCCCACGGTCTCCATGGAAGAACATGCGGAGCTGATCCGCGTCGCTGTCGAACACGCCGCGGGCCGCATTCCGGTCATCGCCGGCGTCGGCGCCAACTCCACCGACGAAGCCATCCACCTGACGCGCCACGCCAAGGCGGTCGGCGCGCAGGCCGGCCTGTCGGTCGTTCCCTATTACAACAAGCCCTCGCAAGAAGGTTTGTACCGTCACTTCCGCACCATCGCGGAAGCCGTCGATCTGCCCACCATCCTGTACAACGTGCCGGGCCGCACCGTTGCCGACATGAGCAACGAAACGGTCCTGCGCCTGGCTCAGGTGCCGGGCATCATCGGCATCAAGGACGCCACGGGCGACATCGCCCGCGGCGGCCTGTTGCTGCGCGAAGCGCCGGCCAGCTTCCAGGTCTTCAGCGGCGATGACCCCACCGCCGCCGCCCTGATCCTGCTGGGCGCGCGCGGCAACATCTCCGTAACCGCCAACGTGGCGCCCAAGCTCATGCGCGAGCTCTGTGCCGCCGCCCTGGCTGGCAATGTGCCCAAGGTACGTGAACTTAATGCGTACCTGGCGCGTCTGAACAAGGCTTTGTTCGTTGAAGCCAACCCCATCCCTGTCAAGTGGGCGTTGGCCGAAATGGGCCGCAGCGCACTGGGTTACCGGCTGCCGCTGGTTGAACTGGGATCGCAGCACCACGCGACCGTGCGTGCCGCGCTCCAGGAAACGGGCCTGCTCTAAATATCGTGAGGATACGTATGAACAAGCGTCATGCCGGTTTGTCGGCATTGATGTCTCTGGTGTTGTTGGCCGGTTGCAGCGAGGTCAATCAATTCCTGGGCAATGAAGAGTCCGTCAATTACAAGAGCGCAGTCACCCAGCGCGGAGAGCCCCTCAGCATCCCGCCCGACCTGACCCAAGCCAACAGCGATCCGCGTTACCGCGCGCCCGCCTCGGGCTCGACCACCTATTCGCAGTTCCAGCAGCAGGGCCAGGCTCAGGCCACCCAGCCCAAGACCAGCAACGTGCTGCCTGGCCGCCAGGACATGCGCGTCGAGCGCGACGGCGACCTGCGCTGGCTGGTGGTGGACCGTCCGCCGGAAGATATCTTCCCGCGCCTGGTCGACTTCTGGACCGAAAACGGTTTCACCGTGGCCAGCAACAATCCTAGCGCCGGCCTGATCGAAACCGATTGGGCGGAAAACCGCGCCAAGATTCCGGAAAGCTGGTTGCGCCAGGCGCTGGGCATGATTCTCGAATCGGCCTGGGATAGCGGCGAGCGCGAGAAGTTCCGCACGCGTGTCGAACGCGTCAACGGCCACACCGAGGTCTATGTCAGCCACCGCCAGATGCTGGAAAAGCGCGTGGGCAGCGACGGAGGCCAGGTGCAGTGGCAGAACGGCAAGGAAGATCCGGGCCTGAACGCCGCGATGCTGGCCCGCATGATGGTCTACCTGGGTTCCGACGTCGACAACGCCCGCAAGCTGGTACAGCAGGCCGAAGCCGCGCCGCAGAAGCCTGCCGTGCAACAGGACGTCCGTGCCCAGGGCGCTTCGCTCATCGTCAGCGAATCGTACGACCGCGCATGGCGCCGTGTCGGCGTGGCGCTGGACGGCGGCGGTTTCGCCGTGGACGACCGGGACCGCTCCGCTGGCGACTACTTCGTCCGCTACGTCGATACCGACACGGGCGAGAAGATCGAGCAACCGGGCTTCTTCAGCCGCATGTTCTCGGGCGACAAGAAGGCCGAGGCGCCGCAGTACCGCATCCACCTGGCCGCCACCGGCGACCAGACCACGGTGACGGTGCTGGACGCCAATGGCGCCCGCGACAACAGCGCCACCGCCCAGCGTCTGCTGAGCGTGCTGAAGGACAAGATGTAAGACAGGCCGGTCCTGCGCTCAGGCGCAGGCCTGCACAAGAGAGGCCCCTGATGGGGCCTCTTTTTTATTCGGGCGCGGGTTTGCAGGGCCTTGCGAGCCGCGAGGCTGTGCGGGTTGCCATGTCTTGCTCATTAGTCCCCTCCTGGACGCAAAAAAGCCCCGGCTGCGACAGCCGGGGCTTTTTCTTGCGTCCTCAGAGCGGGGGTTCGTCGCTGAGTTTTTATTAGGACGCGGGCGTGGTCGAGCCGCCCGGGGTGGTCGAACCGCCGCCCGGAGTGGTGTTGGGCGTGGGCGCCGGAGCCGGCGAGGTGGCCGGGGGCGTCGTGGAGGGGGCGGGCGTGCTTGCGCCCGGAGCGGGGGTGGTCGCGGGCGCCGGGGCATCTTCCTTCTTGTTGCAGGCGCTCAGCGCGACGGCCAGCACCGAAGCAATAATCAAGGTTTTGCTCATCATTTTTAGACTCCTGTAGATGACGACTCTTGAAACCCCATTAGGGGAAACCAGAAGTCAGGCTACAGGAACACGCGGACGCAACGCGTATGAAAGTTAAAAAGGTCGCATCCTAACGGCAACAAACCTTTCAGCTTCGTGTTATGTCTTTCTTGATGTGTCCCGCGTATCAACCCTGATTTCCTTCTGTACAGGACTGATACGGGGGCGTGTCGGGATGCTACGCCGAGACGTAGCGGATCCAGCCGGAATCGAGCCAGTCCGCGAGGCAGGAGCGCGCCTCGTCGGTCAGGCGGGCGCAGGAAGGGTCCGAACAATCCAGGCTGCGCGCATCCGCCAGCGTGCGCAGGGCGGCATCCGCGGGCACCATGGCCGTTTCGCCGTTGATGAAGAGCTGCTTGTCGCGATAGAGCATGCGGCTGCGGCGGTCCAGCACCAGCCGGCCCTCGGCCGGCCAGTCTTCTTCCAGGTCCACGTCCATGCCCTCGGGCGCGTCGAACACGCTGAGGTTGCTGGGCTCGGTCAGCCAGCAGCCCAGGAAGCGCGAGGCCAGCGCGTCGTCGAAGCGCAGTTTTTCCACGGTTTCCAGCGTGGCGGCGACCAGCGCGTCGGGCAGGGCGGCAGGCGTGTCGACCGCGGGCTGGCCGGGGTCGCGATAGACGGCCGACAGCTTCGGGCCGGGCAGCGCCGGTTCGCCATAGGGGCCGCCCAGCAGGCCTACGCGCGCCATGACCTGGTCAGCGGCCGCTTCGAGCAGCCCGCGCGCCAGCGTCGCCTGCGTGGGCGCGCGAAAACCGATCGAGATGGTCATGCAGCCGTCGCCCACGGCGACGCCGTCGTGCGCGGCTTGCGGCGGCAGGTAGAGCATGTCGCCGGGGGCCAGCACGGCGGTTTCTTCGGGTTCGAAGCGGCTCAGGATCTTCAGCGGCAGGTCCGGCTCCAGCGACAGGTCCTTCTGGCGGCCATAGCGCCATTCGCGCTCGCCAGCCGCCTGCAGCAGGAACACGTCGTAGCTGTCGAAGTGCGGACCCACGCCGCCGCCGTGGCTGGCGATGCTGATCATCACGTCGTCCAGCCGTGCGTCGGGAATGAAGCGGAACAGCTGCATCAGCTCGGACGCGGCGTCGCTGTGCAGGTCCACGCTTTGCACCAGCAGGGTCCAGTCGCCTTCGTTGTCCTTGGGCAGGCGCGCGAACGGGCCGTTCTCCATCTGCCATTCGCCGTTCTCGCGCCAGATCAGGCGCGACTCCACGTCATCGCGGCGCGCCAGCTTCTTGATGGCGGCGATCGTGACCGGGGGCTTGAAGCCGGGGATCGCCTGGCGGATCAAGAGGGGCTTGCGCTGCCAGTAGCGGCGCATGAAGTCGTTCGGGCTCTGGTCGCCCAGCAGGGACAAGGGGTGGTCGAGGTTCATTGCAGGTGCTTCTTCAGGCGGTAGAGGGCGTCCAGCGCTTCGCGTGGCGTCAGACTGTCGGGGTCGATGGCGGCGAGTTCCTCTCGCAGGACATCCAGGGCCTCGAGGTCGTCGGAGCGGTCGGCTTCGGCATAGGCCTGGGCGTCGGCGTCAGCCGCCGCCGCGAACAGGCCGAGCTGCGGCGTGGGGGCGCCTTGCGCCTCCAGGCGTTCCAGTTCGCGCGAGGCCTGGCGGATCACGGCGGCGGGCACGCCCGCGCGCTGCGCCACCTGGATCCCGTAGCTGCGGCTGGCCGGGCCTTCACGCACTTCGTGCAGGAACACGATGCCGCCGGCCGATTCGGCCGCGGCCAGGTGCACGTTGGCCGAGGCCGGCTGTTCCGCCGGCAGGCGGGTCAGCTCGAAATAGTGGGTGGCGAACAGCGTCAATGCGCGGTTGTGGGCCAGCAGGCGGCAGGCGATGGCCCAGGCCAGCGCCAGGCCGTCATAGGTCGACGTGCCGCGGCCGATCTCGTCCATCAGCACCAGGCTGTTGGGCGTGCTGGCCGACAGGATGGCGGCCGCCTCGGTCATTTCCATCATGAAGGTCGAGCGGCCGCCCGCCAGGTCGTCGGCCGCGCCGATGCGGGTGAAGATGCGGTCGATCTTGCCGATGCGGGCGCGCGACGCGGGCACGAAGCTGCCGATGCGCGCCAGCAGCACGATCAGCGCCACCTGCCGCATGTAGGTCGATTTACCGCCCATGTTCGGACCGGTGATCAGCAACATGCGGCGCGCCGGCTCCAGCCGGCAGCCATTGGGCGTGAAGCGCTCGATGGCGTGCTCCACCACCGGGTGGCGGCCGGCCTCGATGTCGATGTCGGCCTGTTCGGACAGTTCGGGCGCGATCCAGTCGTGGCGGCGCGCGTGGTCGGCCAGGGCGGCCAGCGCGTCCAGTTCGGCCAGCGCGGCGGCGCAATCCGACAGCGGCCGCACATGTTCGGCCAGCACGTCCAGCAATTGTTCGAACAGCCATTTTTCGCGGGCCAGCGAGCGGTCCTGGGCGGACAGCACCTTGTCTTCCCAGGTCTTGAGTTCGGGCGTGATGTAGCGTTCGGCGTTCTTCAGCGTCTGGCGGCGGCGGTAGTCCTCCGGCACCTTGGCGGTCTGGCCCTTGGTGACTTCGATGTAGAAGCCATGCACGCGGTTGAACTCCACGCGCAGGTTGCTGATGCCGGTGCGCTCGCGTTCGCGCGCTTCCAGCTGCACCAGGAAATCGCCGCCGTCGGCGGCCAGGCCGCGCAGTTCGTCGAGTTCGGCGTCAAAGCCCGCCGCCAGCACGCCGCCGTCGCGGATGGCGACCGCGGGCTCGGCGGCGATGGCGCGCACCAGCAGCGCGGCCAGGGCCGGATCCACCGACAGGTGCGAGACCAGTTCGCCCAGCCGCGGCGAATCCGCCATGGGCTCCACCTGGTCGCGCAGCGCCGGCAAAGCCTGCAGCGCGTCGCGCAGGCTGGCCAGCTCGCGCGGACGCACCGAACGCAGCGCCAGGCGGGCGGCGATGCGCTCGATGTCCGGGAAGGCGTTCAACGCGCCGCGCAGCGACTCCAGCAGGCCGGCCGAACCAAAGCCGGCCGCGCCAAAGGTCTGTTCCATGTCCATGCGGCCAGCCAGCAGCGCCGAGATGGCCTGCTGGCGCGCCAGCGCCTGCTCGTTCTCGCGCAGCGGATGATGCAGCCAGCGGCGCAGCAGCCGGCTGCCCATGGGCGTGCGGCAGCCGTCCAGCAGCGAGAACAGCGTCGGCGAATCTTCGCCGGACAGCGTCTGCGTCAATTCCAGGTTGCGGCGCGTGACCGGGTCCAGCAGCACGTACTGGCCGGGGCGCTCCGCCGACAGGCTCTGCACGTGGGCCAGGGCCTGCGACTGGGTGCGCGCCGCGTAGCGCAGCAGGGCGCCCGCGGCGCAGATGCCGGCCGGCATGTCCTCGATGTCGAAACCCGCCAGGGTGTCGGTCTTGAAGTGCGCCAGCAGGTGGGCGCGCGCGCTGTCGCCTTCGAAGTGCCAGTCGGGCACGCGGGCCCGCGCGCCTTCGAACGGGAAATCGAACTCGGCGCTGTCGGCGCAGACGATCTCGGCCGGCGCGATGCGGTGCAGCTCGGACTCCAGTTGCGCGGGCGCGCATTCGGTCACGCGGAATTCGCCGCTGGCCAGGTTCAGCCAGGCCAGCCCGGCGCGCGGCGCGCGCGCCGTGCCGCCCACGAACACGGCGGACAGCGCGCGGTCCGCCTTGGCCGGCAGCAGCGCGTCGTCCGTCAGCGTGCCCGGCGTGACGATGCGCACGATGCGGCGCTCGACCGGCCCCTTGGAGGCCGCCGGATCGCCGATCTGCTCGCAGATGGCGATGGACTCGCCCATCGCGACCAGCCGCGCCAGGTACTGCTCCATGGCATGCACGGGCAGCCCGGCCATCGGGATCGGCGTGCCGTTGGACGAGCCGCGCTTGGTCAGCGTCAGATTGAGCAGACGCGCGCCGCGCTCCGCGTCTTCGTAGAACATTTCATAGAAGTCCCCCATGCGGTAGAAGAGCAGCAAGGGGCCCGCCTCCGCTTTCAGGCGGAGGTATTGCTGCATCATGGGGGTGTGGCCCGGGTGGGCGTCGGCGGCGGTGATTTGCGTTGCGGAATTCATGCCCGTGATTGTATCGGGCGCGTGAACCGCTGCGGGGAGGGACGGATGCTGGTTTTGTCCGGACCTCGCTTGTTCATGATATTGCCCAACTTCTTGAAGACCTCACGCCCTTGTCGGCGCTGGCCCAGGCGGCCTGGTGGCAGGTCCCCGCGGAAGAGGGCGATTGAAGCGCCGTCAGCTCCACAACGGCGCTTCAATCGGCTGGTTCAGGACCGGCTACTTGATCTTGCTGCAGCGGAAGGCCTCGATGCCCTTTTCCACATAGTGCGGTTCGCGCGCGCAGGCCGCGCGCATGGCCTGGTTTGCCAGGCTCATGAGATTGGCTGCATTGGTCATGGCTTCCAGGCCGTCGGCGCCCGGGCCGATCTTGTCGAAGCGTGCCTTGAACTCAGCGGCTTGCTTGCTGTAGGCGTAGGCGCGCATCACGTCGGTATAGGCGATGGCCCGGGAAATGTCGCCCTCCGTGGGCTTTTTCTCGGCGCCGAAGACAGGGCCGGACAGCAGAGCCAGGGCGAGGAAGGGGATAAGGGTGGCTTTCATGTTCGTCATCAGGAATTCTCTTGCGGGTTGTCCGATGGGAGGCCGGCTGGCGAGGCGCATGGGCGATCCGCCTGGCGCCGCCATCACCACATCTTGCAGGTCGTGCCGTTGTTGACGAGATCGCCGCCGACGACGATGCCCTTCTCGTCGACGTGGAGCATGGTGTAGCAGCTGGCGACGCCGGTGCGGCGCTGGTAGATGGTGCCCGTGTTGTTGCCGAAGCCGTAGCTGACGCCGCCGGGCGGGGGAACGTAGAAGCTGCCGACGGCCTCGTCCCACGATACTTCGCCGGAGGTCTGCCACATGTAGACCAGTTGTCCGATCGGCAGGTCTTCACTGGCGTACACGCGATCGGGGACGCCCCACTCGGTCACGATGTCGTTGACCGGTTTGCCCTTGTGGCGCAGCATCGCCACGTCCCAGGTGGTGCAGGCGCTGAGCATGGCGCCGCACAGGCAGACTAGCAGGGCCTTGAGAAAACTGAATCGCACTTTTTTTTCCTTGTTCAGATGCTTGACAGGTGCCCTACGCGCCGCATGATGCCAGCAGGTCGTTGACATGGAAAGTGGGGGTGTGGCGCGTATTCCACATCCTGCGTGCGCCGGAATCCGGCCCAACGGAAAACGCCCCATTGCTGGGGCGTCTTTTGGGTATTTGGCGTCTTACACCTTGTCACACCTGCGAGGGCGGTGGATCCGACCGACACTGATCTTGTCCGGGCCTCACTTGTTCATGATGTTGCCCAACTTCTTGATGACCTCACGCTCGGTATCCGCGCTGGCTTGGGCTGCCTTGGTGTAGCTCGCCGTATCCATGTACTGCGGCGATACGCCGGACTGGCGCAGCAGGGCGAGGAAGGCTTCGTCCTTGAGGGTGTCGCGGAAGGCGCCGTCGAGCTTGGCGATGACGGCCGGGTCCATGTCCTTGGGGCCGGCGATGCCGAAGGGCGAGGTGTGCACCACGGGATAGCCGGCTTCCTTCAGGGTGGGCACGTCCGGCAGGTCGGGCGAGCGCTTGTCGCCCAGCGACGCCAGGATGCGGACCTTGCCCGAGGCCACGTAGGGCAGGATGGTGCTGGCGCCGACCAGCACCTGGATATGGCCGCCCAGCATGGCGGTCAGCGCGTCGGCGTCGCCCTTGTATGGCACGTGGGTCCATTTGGCCTGGGCGGCTTCGCCCAGCTGCACCATGGCGATGTGCTGGCTGCTGTAGGCGCCCGGCGTGCCGTAGGAAATCGCGTCGGGCTTGGACTTGGCATAGGCCACCAGGTCGCCCAGCGTCTTCCAGGGCGAGTCCGCGGCGACTGCGACATAGTAGTTGTAGCCGGCGATCATCGAGATGTAGGTCAGGTCCTTGATCGGGTCGTAGCGCGTGCCCGTGATGTGCGGCATGCGGAAGATGCCGATGGGCACCATGGTGACGGTGTAGCCGTCCGGCGCGGTATTGAGCATCTGGGTGGCGCCCAGGGTGCCGTTGGCGCCGGTCTTGTTCTCGACCACCACGGTCTGGCCGAGGCGCTTGCCGGATTGTTCGGCCAGGGCGCGGCCGACCACGTCGGTGACGCCGCCGGCGGAGTAGGGGATGATCAGGCGGATCGGGTGGTTGGGGAAGTCCTGCGCCAGCGCCGGGGCGCTGCCTGCGCTTGCCAGGACCATCATGCCTGCTGCCAAGATCTTCTTCATGTCATTCCTCCTTTGTGTGCCGCCGGCTCGCCGGCCGGCTCCAGGTCTAACGGGATGCCTGGTATTGAACGTCAATCGATGATGCGCGCGCGGCAGGAACCGAAGCCGATGCGCTGGAAACCCTCGCGGCCGCAATGGGCCGTCAGGGTGATTTCGTCTCCGGCCTCCAGGAACAGCCGGGTTTCGCCCGAGGGCAGGGCAATGGGCCGAGTGCCGCCGTGTGTCAGTTCGAGCAGGCTGCCGTGGCCGCTGTCGTCGGGTGTGGAAATTGTGCCCGAGCCCAGCAGGTCGCCCGGACGCAGGTTGCAGCCGCCCAGCGTGTGCTGCGCGACCATCTGCGCGGGCGTCCAGTACAGGTGGCGCGCGTCGGATGCCGACAGCTGCCGCGGCGCCTGCGCGCGTTCGCGCATGAGCGGGGTGGACAGCCATGCTTGCAGCGCGATTGCCAGTCCGCCCGTGGCGGCGTCCTCGGCGTTGCGCAGGTAGGGCAGCAGTTCGGGATCGGCTGCACCGCGCGGCATCGCGGCGCGGCGGAACGGGGCCAGCGCTTCGCTGGTCACGATCCAGGGCGACACCGTGGACGCGAAATTCTTGCCCTGGAAGGGGCCCAGCGGTTGGTATTCCCAGGCCTGGATGTCGCGGGCGGACCAGTCGTTCAGCAGGCCGTAGCCGGCAACATGGCCGGCGGCGAGTTCCAGCGGCACCGGCTCTCCGAGCGGATTGCCGGGGCCGATCCAGATCGCCAGCTCCAGTTCGAAGTCCAGTTGCGCCGAGGGCCGGAAGGCCGGGGTATCGACGCCGGCGGCGGTCCTGACTTGGCCGCGCGGCCGTCGCACCGGCGTGTCGGACGGGCAGATGGAGGACGCGCGGCCATGGTAGGCAATGGGCACGTGCCTGTAGTTCGGCATCAGCGGGTTGTTGGGCCGGAACAGCTTGCCGACATGGGTCGCGTGGTGGATGCCGGCATAGAAATCGGTGTAGTCGCCCACGTCCGCGGGCAGCAATAGTTCGCACTGCGCCTGCGGATGCAGCAGGCGCGCGGCCTGCGTCTCATGCCGCGCGCGGCCGGGGTGCGCGGCGTCCAACAGGGCGAACAGCGCGTGGCGCACGGCCTTGCGGGCGGCGGCGGGCAAGGCCATCCAGTCGTTGAGCGTGCGCGCCGACAGCGCTTGGCGCGCGGCCGGATCCAGCTCGTCCAGCAGGCCTGACTCCACGGCGGCTCGCGCATCCAGCACCTGCTCGCCGATGGCGACGCCGACCCGCGGCGCGCCGCCATCGCGGCGGAACACGGCCATTGGCAGGTTCTGCACCGGGAAATCCGGATGGCCGTCGGCTCCGTCGACCCAGCTCTTGGCGGTGGGTGCGTGGGTGTGGTCCAGCATCTTGTACTCCTCGCGGGCGTTATCGGTATCGCTGCGCGCCGCTGCCCGGCCGGCGCGCCTGTTCGTGGGACTGTCGTCGCGGCTTCAGGCCGCGGTCGTGCCGCCGTCCATGGCCCAGGCCACGCCGCGGACTTCGTCGGCGTCGGCTGAGCAGAAGAATTCACACAGGCCGGCGATCTGCTCCAGGGTGACGAACTTGCCCGAAGGCTGGCGCAGGCCCAGCAGCTTGTTGGTGGCCGCGGCATTGTCCAGGCCTTCGCGCTCGGCCAGCGCGTCGATCTGCTTCTGCACCAGCGGCGTGTGGACCCAGCCGGGGCAGATGGCGTTGCAGGTGATGGCGGTCTGCGCGGTTTCCAGCGCCACGGATTTGGTCAGGCCGATCAGGCCATGCTTGGTGGCGTTGTAGCCGGTCTTGCCGGCGCGGCCGCGCAAGCCGCTGATGGACGCCATGTTGACGATGCGGCCCCAGTTGCGGGCGCGCATGGCAGGCAGCGCGGTGCGGATGGTGTGGAAACTGGCCGACAGGTTGACCGCGATCATGTCGTCCCACTTGTCCACCGGGAAGGCTTCGATCTGGCTGACGTGCTGGATGCCGGCGTTGTTGACCAGGATGTCCAGCGCGCCGTAGACGTGGTTCAGCTCGGCCATCATGGCCTCGATCTGGGCTGGCTTGCGCAGGTCGCAGGGCTGGAAACGAACCGGCACGCCATAGGTATCGCGGAATTCGGCGCAGAGCGCGTCGGCCGCGGCGACATCGGCCAGGCCGTTGAGCACCAGGGTCGCGCCGGAGCGCGCCAGGCGCCGCGCGACGGCCAGGCCGATGCCGCTGGTCGAACCGGTTACCAGGGCTACCCGCCCCGAAAGATCAGCCATGCTTGTCTCCACGCTGTGTCGTTATGGGATGCGTGGCAGGTTAGGGTGTGGAGATTGAGTCGTCCAATTTATTATCAATGCATGATTTATATTCATAAAATATAAATCGCCGACACCACTAGAGCCGCTCATGGAATTGCGCCACCTGCAAAGCTTCATGGTCCTTGCCACGGAATTGAATTTCACGCGGGCCGCCTTGCGCCTGCACATCGCCCAACCGCCCTTGAGCCAGCGCATCCGCGAACTCGAAGACGAACTGGGCGTGAGGCTGTTCGAACGCAGCACGCGCAAGGTGGCGCTGACGGTGGCGGGCCGCGTGTTCCTGGACAGCATCCAGCCGATGTTCCGGCAGCTGGACGGCGCCGTGGAGGCGTGTCGCAAGGCCGGCCGGGGCGAGACCGGCAGCCTGCGGCTGGGTTATACCGGGCGCGCCAGCCATGTGCGCCTGCCGGGGCTGGTGCGCGATTGCCGGCGCCTTTACAGCGATATCGCGCTGGACATCCAGGGCCCGCTGCCCACGGGGGAGTTGCGGCTGAAACTGCTGGACGGCACGCTAGATGCGGCCTTGTGTTTTCTGCCGCTGGAGGGCAAGCACATCGTGTCGCACGAGTTCATGCTGAGCGAGTTTTCCATTGCGCTGGCCGACGCGCATCCGCTGGCCGCCAAGGCTGAATTGCGCGTCGCGGATCTGGCGCAAGAGCCGTTCATCGCCTATCCCTCGGGCAAGGGCTTCCACTTGCGCGGCGCCATGGATGCGATCTGCCTGGAGGCGGGTTTCCTGCCGCGCGTGCTGCGGGAAACGGAGGCGTCCCAGACCCTGCTATGCCTGGTCGCGGCCGGCACTGGCGTGGCCATCATTCCGCGCGACATCGAATCCTTCAACATGGAGGGCGTGGTGTTCCGCCCGCTGCCTGCGGACGCGCCCAAGCTGCAGCACGGTATCGCCTGGCTGGAGACCAACCAGAATCCGGCCTTGGGACGGCTGCTGACGCTGTGCGGCGTCGGGGGCGGAGGCGGTGCGAGCTAGCCGGCGCCGCACTTGCCCCGGCCCATGGGCAGACGGCACAATCGCAGCGCGCGGCCCTGTTCATGCCGCCGGAGTCTTATGTCCATGCAGCATCTTCCCGTCCCGGCCACGCTGGACGCCAGCGAGCGCATCACCATCGCCAGCGGCCCGCATCAGGCCGAGTTCGCGCCGGGCGGCGGCGGCCGCCTGACCCGGCTGTCCACCGGCGGCCATGAATGGATCGTGCCCCTGACCGACACGCAGTGGCCCGCCGGGCGCTGGCCGCGGGCGGGCTCGTATCCGCTGGCGCCGTACTCCAACCGTATCCGCGATGGCGCGTTCACCTTCAACGGCGCCAGGCACGCCTTGCAGTCCGTGCCTGGCCGGCCGCATGCAATCCATGGCGCAGGCTTGCATCAGGCGTGGCGCGTGCGCAGCCACGGCGCGGACAGTGTCGACCTGGTGCTGGAGCAGCCCGCCGGCGTGCTGGGCTGGCCCTGGCCGTTCGAATGCGTGCAGCGTTATCAGCTGGACGCGCGCGGCCTGAGCGTGGCGCTGGCCATCGTCAATCTCGGCGACTCGCCCATGCCATTCGGCCTGGGTCTGCATCCCTATTTCACGGCCGAGCGCGTCACGCTGCATGCGCGCCGCGAGTGGGAGGCGGACGCCGACGGATTGCCCGCCGGCAGCAAGGCCGTGCACGTGCGCGAGTTGCGGCGCTCGGCCAGCGGCTGCGATACCTACCTGTCGCAGTGGGAAGGGCGGGCCACCCTGCATTGGCCCGACGGGCACCAACTGTCGCTGCACGCCGATCCGGCGTTTGCGCACCTGGTGGTCTACACGGCGGGCGGTTCGAAGTTCCTTTGCGTCGAGCCGGTCACCAATGTGGCGGACGCGTTCAACCTTGCGGCGGACGGCGAGGCCCGCAGCGGCATGCGGGTGCTGGAACCTGGGGCGCGCTTTGCCGCGACCGCGTTGTTCGGCCTGCAACCGCCCCGAGCGGCGCGTTCTTGATGCCTGCAGGCGGCGCTTTGAAAGCGCCCCTGCCTGCGGCGATAATCCGGGCAAACCAAGTCCAGGAGTCCTTCAATGAAAAAGCTCAGCACCGAACAATTGCAGGCCGCGGCCGAGACGCTGCGCCGCGTGCAGGCGAGGCTGGCCCGCGCCGGCAACCTGCCGCTTGAGCCCACCCTCTACGCCTGCGCGCAAGGATTCCGCCGCAACGTGCCCGATTACCTGTGGTCGTGGCTGTCGGGCCTCTTGGCGCCGCACAAGAGCCTGGGCGCCTGGATGGACGCGCACCAGCCGGGCTGGCGCACCGGCAAGACGCCTGCCGCGGTGGTTTACGCGCGCAGTGAAAATGGCTGGCTGGAGTGGCTGATCGCCGAGCTGGATGCCGAGATCAACGATCCCCACGCCCGCGCCAAGCGGGAAGGGCGCGCCTGAAAGAAGGTGTGTGACGCGCATCCGGCCGCAGCCGGATGCCGGTTCGAGATTTCAGGCCCGCTCGGTGCGCGAACGGCGCAGCAGCAGCAACAGCAGTTCCAGCACGGCGGCCGCCAGCAGGGCGGCCAGCACCGAACCCAGCACTTGCGAGTCCCACAGGCGCGGCGGCCCCACGCGGAACTGCACGGTGTCGAAGACCAGCCCGGCGGTGATGGCGGCGACGATGGCGGCCTTCCATCCTTGCAAAGGGGCCAGCCGCAGCATCAGCAGGGTGAAGGCCACCATTCCCCAGAGCACGGGTTCAAGCGCCTGATTGAGAATGTGGTCGAGCAGAAGAGACTCCCGATGATGTCGCGCATGCGTTTGCGCGCAGTCGAGTTTGTACTGCTTTCTGCTTGCAATTGCGAGATGCCCCGCCGCCGGGCGCGGCGTGGCATTGCGATTGGACCCTAGAACCCTTCCAGCACGATCTTGCCCTGCGCCTTGCCGCTTTCGATGAAGGCGTGCGCGCGGCGCAGGTTTTCGGCATTGATCTTGCCGTAGTGCGCGCCCAGCGTGGTGCGCAGCGTGCCTTCGTCGATCAGACGGGCGGCCTGGTTCAGCAGTTCGTGCTGCGCAATCATGTCGGGCGTGCCGTGCAGCGGGCGCGCGAACATGAACTCCCAATGCAGCGATGCCGACTTCGACTTGAGCAGGCGTACATCGATGGCGGCGGGATCGTCGATCAGGGCGATCTTGCCTTGCGGCGCAATCGCTTCGGCCATCTGCGCGAAATGCTGGTCGGTCTGGGTCAGGCCGGCGATGTGGCTGACGTGCTCAAAGCCGATGCGCTTGAGTTCGGCGGCCAGCGGCCGGCTGTGGTCGATGACATGATGCGCGCCCAGATCGCGCACCCAGGCCTGGGTTTGCGGACGGGAAGCGGTGCCGATCAACGTCAGGCCGGTCAGTTGGCGCGCCAGCTGCACCAGGATGGAGCCCACGCCGCCGGCGGCGCCGATGACCAGCAGGCTGCCCTGGCTGGGGGCGGCGTTGTCCAGCACGCGCAGCCGGTCGAACAGCAGCTCCCACGCGGTGATGGTGGTCAGCGGCAGCGCCGCGGCCTGGGCGTAGTCCAGGCTGGCGGGCATGCGGCCGACGATGCGCTCGTCCACCACGTGCAGCTCGCTGTTGGCGCCGGGCCGGTTCAGCGCGCCCGCATACCAGACGCGGTCGCCCGGCTTGAACAGGCTGGTCTTGGCGCCCGCCGCGCGCACGATGCCGGCGGCGTCCCAGCCTATGACCTCGGGCTGGCCGTCCTTGGGCGTGCGCTTGGCGCGGATCTTCACGTCCACCGGATTCACCGAGATGGCGCGGACTTCGACCAGCAGGTCGTGGTCGCCCGGCACGGGGTCGGGCAGGGTGATGTCCTGCAGCGCCTTGGGATGGTCGGCGGGCAGGTTCTTGAAAAAGGCGATGGCTTTCATGGTTGCGTACCGGACTCAGATGATGGAACGCACCACGCCGCCGTCCACGCGCAGCGCCGCGCCGTTGGTGGCCGCGGCTTGCGTCGAGCAGGTGTAGACGACCATGTTGGCGACTTCCTCCACGGTGGCCAGGCGCCGCAACAGCGAAGTGGGCCGGTGCTGGGCGATGAAGTCGCGTTCCATCTGGTCTTGCGTCACGCCTTGCTCCTTGGCCATTTCGGCGAAGAAGTCCGATACGCCTTCCGAGCGCGTGGGGCCGGGCAGCACCGCGTTGACAGTGACGCCGGTGCCGGCGGTCAGTTCGGCCAGCCCGCGCGACACGCCCAGCAAGGCGGTCTTGCTGACGCCGTAGTGGATCATTTCCGCGGGGATTTGCACCGCGGATTCGCTGGAAATGAACACGATGCGGCCCCAGCCGGCGGCCAGCATGCGCGGCAGGTAATAGCGCGACAGGCGCACGCCGCTCATGACGTTGGTGTCCAGCATGTACTGCCAGTCGTCGTCCGTGATTTCGGTGAAGGACTTGGGCGCGAAGTAGCCGGCGTTGTTGATCAGGATGTCGACGTCGGGGTGGGCGGCCGAGATCGAGGCCGCGCCGTCGGCGGTGGCGAGATCGGCCTGCACGGTGCTCACGCGCGCGGCGGGAAACTGCTGGGCAAGCGACGCAGCAGCCTGCGCCAGCTTGTCGGCGTTGCGGCCGTGCAGCACGACTTCGGCGCCGGCCTCGGCCAGGCCGGCGGCGATGGCCAGTCCGATGCCGCCGGACGATCCGGTGACCAGGGCCTTCTTGCCGTTCAGTTCGATTTTCATGGGGGGACTCCTTGCGTGTCGGGGAATGGAGCCATGATTACCCAGTCCAAACCAACGAAAAAGCGGCTAGCATCGCAGTCAGTTTCAATAATTTTTTGAAAATGAGGCCGGCATGGTGCGGTTCGAGGATCTGAGGATATTCATGGCGGCCGCGGATCAGGGCAGTTTTTCCGCCGCGGCGCGCGAACTGGACCTGACGCCCGCGGTCGCCAGCGCCGCGCTCAAGCGGCTGGAGCAGACCCTGGACGCGCGACTGTTCGTGCGCACGACGCGCAGTCTCAGGCTGACCAGCGATGGCGAGCGCTATCTGGAGCATGCCCGCGCGGCGCTGTCGGCGTTGGATGCGGGCCGCAACGCCGTGGCGCGCAACAAGACCGAGATCTCGGGCACGCTGTCCCTGTCCATCCCGTCCGACCTGGGCCGCCATGTGCTGCTGCCGTGGCTGGACGAATTCCAGGAACGGCATCCGCGCGTCAACTTCCAGGTGCGCATCAGCGACCGCCTGGCCGACCTGTACCGCCAGCCGGTGGATCTTGCGGTGCGCTATGGCACGCCGAACGACTCGGGACTGGTGGCCCTGCCGCTGTCCGAGCATAACCGCCGCGTGGTGTGCGCCTCGCCCGCGTATCTTGCGCGCCACGGCGTGCCGCTAGTGCCCGACGACCTGCGCCGCCACAACTGCCTGTCCTTCGTGCTGGGCGAAACCCTGCACGACCGCTGGGCCTTCAGGCACAAGGGCGCCGCCCTCACCATTCCAGTCAAGGGCGACCGAGTCGGCGACGACGGCGAACTGGTGCGCCGCTGGGCGCTGGCCGGCCATGGCCTGGCCTACAAATCGCGCTTTGACGTGCTGGCCGACCTGCGCGCGGGCAGGCTTATCGAAGTCCTGGCCGACTACACCAGCGAGCCGTCGCCGCTGTATCTGCTGTGCGTGCACCGCATGCTGCTGTCGCCCGCGGTCAAGCGCTTGCGCGAGTTCCTGCACGAGCGCTTCAAGGCATTCGAGGGCGGCTAGCCGGACTTCACCGCCGCCTCAGTGGGCGTGGCTGGCCCGCTGGTTTGCGGCGCGCGTGCGGGCGGCTTTCTTCGCGGCGGCGGAGCGTCCTGCGGCGCCCTTGGTGGCGGCAGCCTTCTTGGCCGCGGCCGAGCGGGCGGCGGCGCTGCGCTTGGACGCCGATGCGCTGGCTTGCCGCGACAACGCGGTGCGCGACGCGGGCTTGGTGCTTTCCTTCTTCAGGGCGGTGGTGGTGGCCTTGGCGCGTTTGGCGGACTTGGCATGTCCATCATGGGCCGCCTCGCTGTCCTGCTTTGCGCGGCGCTTGGTTTCAGCGCTGGCCTTCTTGGGCGTGGGCAGGGCGACGCCGGCGCGGCGCGCCTTGGACAGCCCGATCGCGATGGCCTGCCTGGTGGACCGCACGCCGTGCTTGCCTTCGCGCACGTGTTCGATTTCCTCGCGCACGAATTCTCCGGCCTGCGTGGAAGCGGATTTTCCTTGGCGTTTGTCGCGCGCCGCTCGTTCCAGGGTTTTTCGTTCAGGCATGACGACACCTCCTTGCTTGCGTTGCGGGAACGAATGCCGCCGCGCCGAGGCCGGTGCGACGGAACTCGTAACACCACTCTAGCGCCGTGGGCGTATGCTGTGTGTTCGAATGGATTGCCGGTCGTAAGCGCCGGAACACCGCCGCCAGACCGACGATGCACGACTCACCCCCTTAGCGGAGACGAGCTATGTCGAACCATGTCTACAAGCAAATCGAACTGGTGGGCTCTTCCACCAAATCCACCGATGACGCCATTTCCCAGGCCATCGCGCGCGCGTCAGAGACGCTGCGCAACCTGGATTGGTTCGAAGTGACCGAAGTGCGCGGCCACATCAAGGACGGCAAGGTGGCGTACTGGCAGGTCGGCATGAAGATAGGCATGCGGCTGGAAGGGAACGAGTGAGTCCGCTTGCTGCTTCTTTCTTGAGCACGCCTTCCAAGTGATTGTCGGATAAGGATTTTTCCAGCTTGTTATCCGACTGTTCAGAGGCTTGTCCACATTCGGTGGGGACAAGCCTGCTTGCCTTTCGCCTGCCATCCTCGTGGTCTGCTATGGCAGCGTGAACCCGCCGGCACTGAGCGTTTCTTGAGCGGCCCCTTCAAGTGCTTGGCGCATAAGGCTTTTTGCATGCTGCCCTCATACTGTCCTCAGGCTTATCCACATTTGGCGGGGACAACCCTGGCGCGTCGATACGGTGTTTGAGCTATTTTTGACCACCTCTTGCAGGCGCTTGATATGCAAGGGAATTTCCGACCTGCCCTCATACTGTCCTCATGCTTCTCCACAGAACGCGGGGACAAATCCACATTTCCGCGCGGTTGCCGCGCAAGGCCGCGGGGGCATCCTGATTTCAGTGGATAAGTGCGTCAAAAATCATCCAAAAGGATGATTGCGCAAATTTTGATCAGCACATGCAAGTGCCTGGCGGGACAGGTTTTTTTCACTCTGCCCCAAGGCTGTCCTCAACCTTCTCCACAGTTGGCGGGGATAAGTGTGAGCCCCCACGCCGCACTCGCTGCGCTCGCTTGCTGCCCCCCGAAGGGGCTGGCCCGCCTTGGGTCGGCCCGGCGGCGGGC
>JALDYL010000004.1:0-71686 GCA_032153965.1 Achromobacter sp.
TGCCCTGCGCCATTCCGATGCTCGCCCCAATGGGGCTGCGCTTCGGATGGCTCCGAGCCACCTCGGCTGGTAGTCGCCTAATGCGTTGGTTTCAGCCCCCGTTCATGGGCAGATGCCGTGAGCCGGTGGCCGGGCGGAGGGATCCGAAGCGCAGCCCCACCGGGGCGAGCATCGGAATCCCGCAGTCCGGACGCCGGCGGCTCAAGAACCCTGCCTCACAAAATCGAAGTGCGAAGCGGGGGGGGGCGAGCTCGCAGATGTCCGCGAAGCCGGCATCCAGACGGCGGCGTGACGCATTTGTTCGCTAGGCGCAACCGAGGGGCGGACGATCAGGGCGGCGGATAGCCTGCGCGGCCGGGCTTGGCCGCCTTCCACTTCAGTCGCAACCTCTCCAACGCCAGATACACGATGGGCGTGGTGTACAGCGTCAGGAACTGGCTGATCATCAGCCCGCCGACGATGGCAATGCCCAGCGGGCGGCGCAGCTCCGAGCCTTCGCCCAGGCCCAGCACCAGGGGCAGGGCGCCCAGCAGCCCCGCCAGGTTGGTCATGACGATGGGCCGCAGCCGCAGCATGGCGGCGCGGTGGATGGCTTGTTCTGGCGTCAGCCCTTCGCGCCGTTCCAGGCTGAGCGCGAAGTCGATCATCAGGATGGCGTTCTTCATGACGATGCCCACCAGCAGGAACAGCCCCAACAGCGCGATCAGCGTGAATTCGATGCCGGCCAGGCGCAGCGCCAGCAGCGCGCCCACGCCGGCGGACGGCAGGGTGGACAGGATGGTGAGCGGATGCAGCGGGCTTTCGTACAGAATGCCCAGCACCAGGTAGATCGCCACCAGCACCGCCAGGATCAACCAGGGCTGGTCCTGCAGGCTTTGCTGGAAGTTGCGCGCGTCGCCGCCCAGGCGGGTCTGGATGTAAGAGGGCACCATCAGCTCGGCCATGGCGCTGTCGATGGCGGCCAGGGCCTGTTGCAGCGACACGCCCTCGGCCAACGAAAAGCCCACGCCCACGGCGGCAAACAGGCCGTCATGGAACACGCGGTCGTTCACCAGCCCGTAGTCATAGGTGGCGAAGGCCGTGAGCGGCACGCGGGTGCCGTCGGCGGCGACCACCTGCACCTGTTCCAGCACCTCCGGGTCCTCGGTGTAGCGCGGGTCCAGCTCCAGCACCACGCGGTACTGGTTCATGGCGTCGTACAGCGTGGCGACCTGGCGTTGGCTGAACGAGTTGCTGAGCACGCTGCTGATGGTGCCCATGTCCACGTCCAGGCGCTGGGCTGCCGCGCGGTCTATGTCGATCACGACCTGCTGGGTGGCGCCGTCGCCTTCGGCGTCGACGTCGCGCAGTTCGGGAATCTCTTGCATGGCCTTGGAGATCTTGCGCGACCATTGCCGCAGCGCCGGCACGTCGCTGGCCATGATGGCCAGTTCATGGTCGCCGGAGTTGCCGAAGCCGCCGGGCATGCGCAGGTCCTGATCCACGTTCAGGAAGAACATGCCGCCCGGCACGGCCGGGGCGTTGGAGCGCAGCCAGTTGATGACTTCGGTCGACGATTCGCGGCGTTCGGCCGCGGGCTTCAGCCGGATCAGGAACAGGGAGTTGCTGATGCCCAGGCTGCCGCCGTTGTAGCCGATGACGTCCTGGACCGCGGGATGCTTGAGCACCAGTTGGCGGTACTGGTCGATCTTGGGCTGCATGACCTGGAACGAGAAACCGTCGTCGCCGCGCACGAAGCCTACCAGCTGGCCGGTGTCCTGCACCGGCAGGAAGCCCTTGGGGGCTTGCACGTACAGATAGACGTTCAACCCCACCACGCAGGCCAGCAGCAACAGCGTCAGCCGGGCATGGCCCAGTACCCGCCAAAGGGTGTTGCCGTACCAGGCATGGAGGCGTTCGAAGGCCGCCTGCATGCGCGAGGCACGCCCGCCCGCTTTGGGCGCGGCCGGCCCGGCGGGTTTGAGCCAGCGGGCGCACAGGCTGGGGATGATGGCCACCGAGACCACCAGCGAGATGACGGTGGCGGCGACCAGGGTGATGGAAAACTCGCGGAACAGCCGCTCGACCAGGCCGCCCATGAACAGGATGGACACGAAGACCACGCTCAGCGCCACGGTCATGGCCACCAGCGTGAAGCCCACTTCACGCACGCCGCGCAGCGCGGCCTTGCGCGGCGAGAGGCCGCGCTCGATATGGCGCGAGATGTTCTCCAGCACCACGATGGCGTCGTCGACCACCAGGCCGGCCGCGACGATCAGCGCCATCAGCGACAGATTGTTCAGCGAAAAGCCCCACAGGTACATGACGGCGAAGGTGGCGATCAGGCACACCGGAATCGCCACGCTGGGGATGGCCGCCGCGCGCGCGTTGCCCAGGAACAGCCAGACCACCAGGATGACCAGCCCGGTCGCCAGCCCCAGCGTGATGTGGGCTTCGCGCAGGGTGGCGTTGATGCCGGGCGAGCGGTCCAGCGCCACGGTCAGGTCCACGTCGGCCGGCATCAGCGCGCGCAGGCCGGGCAGGGCCTGGTTGATGGCGCCTATGGTTTCGATGATGTTCGAACCGGGCTGGCGGCTGATGGTCAGGACCACGGCCGGGTTGCGGTTGTGAAAGCCGCTGCTGTAGCGGTTTTCCACCGAGTCGCTCACGCGGGCGATCTGCGACAGCCGGATCACCGCGCCGTCCTCGTGGCGCACGATCAGGCTCTCGTAGTCGCGTGCGGCGCGGGGCTGCTCGGGCGTGCCGACTTCCCAGCGCTGGCTGGCCGAGTCCAGCTGGCCTTGCGGCCGCATGGGCGCGGCGTGGGCGATGGCCTGGCGCACGTCATCCAGCGCCACGCCGTAGTGGGCCAGGGCGTTGGAATTGACCTGCACGCGCACCGCGGGCAGCGAGCTGCCGCCCAGCGTCACTTCACCCACGCCGTTGATCTGTGAAATCTTCTGCGCCAGCACGGTCGAACCCAGGTCGTAGAGTTCGCCCGCGGGACGGGTGGGCGAACTGAGCGCCAGCGCCATGATGGGCGCCTGCGACGGGTTGACCTTGCGATAGCTGGGATTGCCCGGCATGCCGGCGGGCAGCTCGGCGCGGGCCGCATTGATGGCCGCCTGCACGTCGCGGGCGGCCTCGTTGATGTCGCGGTCCAGGTCGAACTGCAACTGCACGCGGGTCGCGCCCTGGTTGCTGGACGAGGTCATGGCGCTGACGCCGGCGATGCTGCCCAGCGCGCGCTCCAGCGGCGCGGCCACGGTGCTGGCCATGCTTTCTGGACTGGCGCCCGGCAGTTCGGCGCGTACCTCGATGGTGGGAAAGTCGACCTGGGGCAAGGGCGCGACCGGCAGCAGCCGCCACGCGACCGCGCCCAGCAGGGTCAGCGCGATCGCCAGGAAGATGCAGGCGATCGGGCGGTGCAACAGAGCGCGGATCATGGCGCGGGGCCTTCAACCCCGGGTTTGGCGGCTGCGGCGCCGCGGCGCTGGCCCAGACGGTGGAAGAACAGGTACACGGCGGGCGTGGTGAACAGGGTCAGCACCTGGCTGACCAGCAGCCCGCCCACCATGACCCAGCCCAGCGGCTGGCGCAGTTCGGCGCCCGAGCCCGTGGCCAGCATCAGCGGCAGCGCGCCGAACAGCGCGGCCAGCGTCGTCATCAGGATGGGACGCAGGCGCAGCAGCGCGGCTTCGCGGATGGCGGCCTGTGGCGTCAGGCCGCGCGAGCGTTCTGCCTCCAGGGCAAAGTCCACCATCATGATGCCGTTCTTCTTCACCAACCCGATCAGCAGGATGATGCCGATGACCGCGATCAGGTCCAGCGGACGCCCGGTAAGCAGCAGCGCCAGGAAGGCGCCCACCGCGGCCGAGGGCAGGGTGGACAGGATGGTTACCGGATGGATGGCGCTTTCATACAGCATGCCCAGCACCAGGTACATGGTGACCACCGCGGCCAGCATCAGCCACAGCGTGTTCGACAGCGAGGCCTGGAAGGCCGCCGCGGCCCCCTGCAAGCGCAGCTCCACGCTGACCGGCATGCCGATTTCCTGCTGCGCCGATTCGATGGCCGCGATGGCTTCGCCCAGCGAGCCGCCCGCGGGCAGGTTGAAGGACAGGTTGACGGCGGGGAACTGCGACAGGTGGTTCACGGCCAGCGGCGCCGCACGCTCGCTGACGGTGGCCAGCGCCGACAGCGGGATCGCCTGTCCGTCTTCGGTCTGCAGATGGATGCGTTCCAGCGCGTCCGGGTTCAGCGCCAGCTTGCGGTCCACTTCCAGCACGACCCGGTACTGGTTGGACTGCGTGAACAGGGTGGCCACCTGGCGCTGGCCGAAGGCGTTGTAGAGGGTCTGCGCCACGTCGTCCATCGTCACGCCCAGGCGGGCGGCGGCGTCGCGCGAGACCTGCAGGTAGGCCTGACGGCCGTCGCCTTGCAGGTCGGTGGAAACGTCGGCCAGCTCGGGCGCCTGGGCCAGGCGTTCGGCCAGCGCGTTGGTCCAGCGGGCCAGCAGCGTGCTGTCCGGAGAGGTCAGTGTGAACTGGTACTGGCCGCGGCTGACGCGGTCCTCGATATTGAGTTCCTGCACCGGCTGCAGATAGAGCGAGATGCCCTGGACCTCGCGGGCGCGCGCATCCAGCCGCGCCATGATGTCCGCCAGCGGCGCGCTGCGCTCCGACCAGGGCTTCAGATTGATCAGCAGCCGGCCGGTGTTCAAGGTGGTGTTCATGCCGTCGATGCCGATGAAGGACGACAGGCTGGCCACGTCGGGGTCGGCCAGCAGCGCCTCGGCCACTGCCTGCTGGCGCCGCGACATGGCGTCGAACGAGGTGCTCTGGGACGATTGCGTCACCCCTTGCAGCGTGCCGCCGTCCTGGGTCGGGAAGAAGCCCTTGGGCACGGCCAGGTACAGCAGTCCGGTCAGCGCCACCGTCGCCAGCATCACGGCCAGCGTCAGCCGCTGATGGCGCAACGTCAGGTCCAGCCAGCCGGCGTAGCGCGCCTGGACGCGGTCCAGCAGCCCGGGGCGCGTCGCTTCGTGCGCGGGCAGCAGCCGCGCGCACATCATCGGCGTCAGCGTCAGCGATACCGCCAGCGATATCAGGATGGCGACGGCCAGCGTGACCGCGAACTCGCGGAACAGCCGGCCCACCACGTCCTCCATGAACAGCAGCGGGATCAGCACCGCGATCAGCGACAGCGTCAGGGACACCAGCGTGAAGCCGATCTGGCCGGCGCCCTTGAGCGCGGCCGACATGGGGCTGTGGCCCTGTTCGCGGTAGCGCGCAATGTTCTCCAGCATCACGATGGCGTCGTCCACCACGAAGCCCGCGCCTATCGTCAGGGCCATCAGCGTCAGGTTGTTGGTGGAGAAGCCCGCCAGATGCATGAAGCCGAAGGTGCCGATCAGGGACAAGGGCACCGCCAGGCTGGGGATCAGCGTAGCGGGCAGGTTGCGCAGGAACAGGAACGTCACCAGCACCACCAGTCCCACGGCGAAGGCCAGTTCCCATTGCACGCCGCGCACCGACGCGCGGATGCTCTCGGTGCGGTCCGTCAGCACGCGAACCTGCGCGGCGGCGGGCAGGCTGGCCGTCAACTGCGGCAGCAGCGCCTTGACCTGGTCGGCCACGGCGATAACGTTGGCGCCCGGCTGGCGCTGGATGTTGACCAGCACCGCCGGCTGCTTGTCGACCCAGGCGGCCAGGTAGCGGTCTTCAGCGCCGTCCTCGACCGTGGCGACCTGGCCCAGCCGCACCGGCGCCCCGTTGCGCCAGGCCACGATCAGTTCGCGGTATTCCTCGGCGCTTTGCAGCTGGTCGTTGGCGTCCATGATGACCGAGCGCACCGGCCCGTCGAAGCTGCCCTTGGGCTGGTTCGAATTGGCCTTGGAGATGGCTTCCTGCACGTCGGCCAGCTGCAGGCCGCGCGCGGCCAGCGCCATGGGATTGACCTGCACCCGTACCGCCGGCCGCTGGCCGCCCGCCAGGCTGACCATGCCCACGCCGGACAATTGCGACAGGCGCTGCGTCATGCGGGTGTCGACCAGGTCGTAGACCTGGGGCAGGGGCAGGGAATCGGACGTGACCGCCAGCGTCAGGATAGGCACGTCGGCGGGGTTGACCTTGCGGTACACGGGCGGCGTCGGCAGGTCATTGGGCAGCAGCGCGCCGCTGGCGCTGATGGCTGCCTGGACTTCCTGCTCGGCCACGCCCAGCGATACCTCCAGCGAGAATTGCAGCGTGATCACCGAGATGCCGCTGCCGCTGGTGGAGGACATCTGCTTCAGGCCCGGTATCTGCCCGAAGCGCCGCTCCAGCGGCGCGGTGACGGTGCGCGCCGTCACGTTCGGACTGGCCCCGGGATACTGCGTGGTGACCTGGATGATGGGGTAGTCCACCTGCGGCAGCGCCGCCACGGGCAGCATGCGCCACGCCAGGATGCCCGACAGCAGCAGGGCGATCATCAGGAAGGACGTGGCGACGGGGCGCAGGATGAAGGGACGCGACAGGCTCATGATTTCTGCGGTTCGACAATTTGCACGTCGCGGCCGTCGTGCAGGCGGTCCACGCCTTCGACCACCACGCGTTCGCCTGCGGCCAGGCCGGTCTGCACGACGATGCGGCCGGCATTGGCCGGGCCCAGCTCCAGCACGCGGCGCGTGGCGCGCGCATCCTCGCCGATCACGAACACGAAGGCGCCCTCGGAGCCGTACTGCACCGCGGCCGTGGGTATGGAAATGACGTTGTCCTGCTGCACCACCGCCAGCCGGATGTTCACGAACTGGTTCGGAAACAGCGATTCGTCGGCGTTGGCAAAGCGCGCGCGCAGCCGGACGGTGCCGCTGGCGGCCTGGATGCGGTTGTCCAGCGCCTCTAACGTGCCCTCGGCCAGCAGACGGCGGTCGTCCGCGTCCCAGGCCTGGACCCGCAGCGCGGCGTCGCGCGCCTGGGCCTGGCGCAGGATGTCCAGGCGCGTTTCGGAAATGCTGAAGAGCGCCGAGATCGGCCGGGTCTGCACCAGCGTGGTCAGGCCCTCGGCGTCGGCGGCGCGCACATGGTTGCCGGCGTCGATGCGGCGCAGCCCGATGCGGCCGTCATGGGGCGCGACGATACGCGTGTGGTCCAGCAGCCGCCGGGCATCGGCCACCTGGGCCTGGTTGCGTAGCCGCTGGGCCGCATAGGCGCGCACCTGGGCTTCGGCGGTATCCAGCTGCTGGCCCGATACCGCTTCCTGGCGCGCCAGCTTGCGGTAGCGTTGCAGGTCGGCCTCGGCGTTCTCAAGCAGCGCCTGGGTGCGCGCCAGTTCGCCCTCGGCCGAGGCCAGCGCCGCAAGATAGGGGCGCGCATCGATCTCCGCCAGCAACTGGCCGCGCGTTACGGCCTGGCCTTCGGTGAAATGCAGTTTCAGCAGTTCGCCATCGACCTGGCTGCGCAGGGTCACTTGCGCCAGGGGCGTAATGGTGCCCAGCGCATGCAGGTCGCGCTGCAGCGGACCGGCGCTGGCGGCCTCGACCGCGACGGCGACAGGGATCTGCCCATACTCGGGCGGACGCGCGGCGGGAGTGCCCTTGGATCCGACATGCCAGAACGCCAAGACGGTCAAGACCGCCAGTGCCAGCGTAGCGACGATCAGGACCAGGCGTTTGCGTGGGAAGTGAGGGCCCTTGGAAAGGGGCAGGGACATCGGGACTGCCAGGCTAGGGGGTTACGGACAGTCCGAATTCTATATGAATAATAACTATTCGCGTTTTTGCGTCAGTGAGTTGTCAGGATCCAGGAATGAAGCGATGCGACTGACGCGTGTAGGACCGCCATCGCTTGGCCGGATTGGGCCTTGCGCAACCGACGCGGGCAGGGCGGAGGCCGGATTCGAATTCACATTTCAACTCCCTGCGCCCTTTCCGACAGTTGGGGGAACGGGCGCGGCGGGAACCTGGATTGGATCAATGTTTACTTTTTCAAGATAGGGAATTTCCGCCCGTATCAACTCAACTGACGACTTTCTCAGCTCTCTCAATTCAGAAAGATAGTCGGATGGCGAGATTCCGCCGTTCAGGTACAAATTGCACAGGGAAAAAGCGCCATCCCGGTATAGCTGCAGACCTTGGGAACGTTTAAACAGCTGCTTCATCGCTACGGCAAGCCCTGCCTTCGCCTCGGCACTAAGAGGGGCAGGAGTTCCGCTTGCCTGTGCCGATAATGATCCCGCAAGCGACGAGGCGAACTGAGCGCCGGCATCGGGTGAGGCTTCAGCACAGAGCTTCGCCCCGTCGTTGATCTTCACGTAGATAACTCGATAGTCGGCAGCGGTAGATAGAGTGCCCACCATTGGCTCTCCTCCCTTGCCTACTTTGTCCTCAACAACTGGCGGTCTGGGAGTGAAATACGAGGCGCAGCCGCAAAGGAGCGAAAGCGATATGAGTGCACAGGGTGTTTTCATGAATTGCCATTCCCAGGAAGACTCTTGAGGGTGGTATTTCCTTGATCACGGCTCGCAGCAGTTTCCTTGGTACACGACTCGAGACGCGCCCGCATATGGGGCGAAGACCAGTGGGTTCCGCTGCGCTACCGCGGCATGAGACAAAACCAAGTCCTGCAGTTTGGCCCAGGGGAAATTCCTGCCCGGGTCCGAACGTCGCGTCGGGTCCAGCTTCGCATGCGAGATGACATGTTTTAAATTCGGATATTTGCTCCAGGCATACGTAATGATCTGGGCTGTTGCCTCGATTTGCCAATCCGAATATGGGTCTGTGAAATTCTGGACGTCCTGGGTGTTGACTATCTCGATTCCAAGGCTGCGATTATTTACATTCGGACCCGCGCCGAGATGCGGCATGTAGTTCACGTCTCCGACATGAAATGCAGCCTTTGCTTCAGCCACCACGGACCAAACGAAATGGCCATGCTGAGGTTCGTCTTCATCCGGCACGATCCAGTGAGCACTCGCCTTTTTTTTTCTCCATGTATCAACGGCGTGCTCGGTGGCGTAACCGGCTGTGGCATGAATCACTATCGTGTCTATCACCGCGAAGACATCGCCACCGCGAGATCGCGCGCGATTTGCGGTCAACCAATTGAAGTCTGGATGCACCTCTTCGTTCAGCGGGCTGAATGCCGGGCGTTTATCGCTGGGAAGGGAAAAATGAAAATTCTTGGGGTCCATGGTGACAGCTCCAGATGATATCTAGGCCGGCATTGCGGCAAAGTGTATTTTTTTTGCGCACTCAAGACGCATCTCATCGGTGACGGCCGGGGCGAAATCTCGATCTCCCGGGAACGGGTGCGGGACACTTTTGCAGTTCTCGTCGCCTCCGGCAATACTCCAAATCGAGTATCCGCGGCATTAGGAAGTGGGCTAACCGATAGGACGGATTACTTCTTTCCCGCCAATCTTCAGTTATGCAAGCGGGTGGATTCTTGGTCGCTTTGCAAAGTGCAAACCAGAGATAGGCTGTGCTCCGGCCTCTCGATGGAGGAGCATCGCGTGAGGGAGGCCGCAGAAAAGGTTTACTGACCCAGTCGGAGTTCGCGGTCGCAAGTGCGGCCTGCGTCCTGTCCGCACGGGGAGGTGCGAGGCATGCCTGCTCCTGCAAGACAGGGGATGCGCAGGAGATAGCGCATCAAGGACTTCAGGGGCGCGACTTTTGAGTGCGCTTCACGCAGCGCTTTTGCGCCCCATGCCTGGGGTTCAATGACGGCGGCCGTGCGCCCGCGGCGCAGGTTTCTGGGAATCCCGATACGCGACGGCGTACATCGTCGCCACCACGAACGTGATCGGGACGCACAGCAGGACACCCACCGCGCTCTGCGCCAACTCAGCAACCGTGCAGCCGTCAGTGAGCATGCGCTGGGTAGAGCCGGCATAGCCGGCCACCGCGATCAGCACGAGCGGCGCAAACATCAGGGGCCAGCGCTTGTACGGCATCGCGGCGCGTGCGGCGCGGAAACCGAACTCGCCAGTCACCGCGGCGCGCGGCAGGCTCAGGCCACACTCCGCAAGCGCATATAGCGCCGGCACCCAGAGCAGCGCCAGCGCGGCGAACAAGGCGCCCCAGAACAAATTGCCGTCCGATCCGCCCGTCACCATGTAGATCACAAACGGCAGGTCGCCGGTGATGCGCGCCAAGACGGTGACGGCGATGACGAGCGCGCCGAGCAGCAGCAGATGGCGGGCCTCTGCCGTGCCGCCCTCGGCAGCGGCGACGCCAGCCGGGTCTTGCAGGTTGACGACGCGATGCCAGGCGAAGCTCATGCGCGCCAGGGCGATCAGGTTGCTCAGCGCCAGCGCGAGCAACAGCCAGCTCCCATGCGGAAACAGGTTGGCGATTCGCAGGGCGAAGGGCAGTGTCAGCGTGTACACCGCCAGGGACCAAGGCGCCGCGGCCAGCATGGCGCGGCCTCGCAGGTGGATCGCGCCAGCCGTCGCCGCAGCCAGACGGCGCGCTCCGAGTTTGTTCGGCAAGGGATTCCTTCGCCTTACTTGCTGCGGTAGTTGTTGGCTTCGCGCTCACCCGCCCACTTGCGCAGCGCGGCAATGAACTCGGGGCAGACGTTGCCGTCCACCTGGCTGTCGATGATGACGCTGTTCTGCATGCGCATCACCACGCTGCATTCATAGACCTTGGTGCGGCCGCTGTAATAGCCGTGGTTGGTATTCTGGAACACTGGCGTGGCGGCGCTGGTCGAGGTGGCCGGGATCATGCCGACCACTTGCTGCGAGGTGCCGGTCGACACCCATTCTGTATAGGGCGCGGTCTGGTAATCGGACCAGATCAGCTCCATCGTGTTGCCCACGCCGCGCTTTTTCGACGGTTCGCCCAGCGCCGTGATGGCGTCGGCCACCGGCCGGCCCTTCATGTTCTTGGCCACGTTCACGCTGGGCGAGAACGACAGCCCGGACGAGAAGATATTGGTCAGCGACGGCAGCGTCGAACTGCCGCCCGTGGGCATCGGCGCGCAGCCGGCCAGGGCGGCCAGGGCCAGCGACACCGGCAGGGCGCGGCCCAGCCACCAGGTCGAACGGAGTCGCGATTTATTCATGCTGAGCCCTAGCTCCCTCAAAGATCCGGCGTGCCGCAACATAATTCAGCGGCCGCAAGATTTTGTCTTGTTTTGGTTTCGTTTCGTGACGAGTCGTATCGTGGCGCCAGAACCTTGAAGAGGCCGCGGATGCGCTGGTGCGCCTGCGTCCCCCTGCGCCGGGAGTGGCCGATGTTACCGAAAAAATAGTGGCGTATCAGCTTCCGACCTTCGAAAAATTGGTTACGTTATGCCTGGAAACGCGCTTTGGAAGGGTATAGAAGACAAACTGTAACGTGCTACGATCCGCGCGTTCTGCGCCCCGGGGCGCCTTGGCGATCAGGCATCGCGGGGCGTGCGGCGCCACAACCATTGGATATTGCACACCCATGATGCTCGCGCGATTGCTGGTTCAGTTCCGTTCCACCGTGGCCGCACTGGCCGGCGCAGGCGCGCTGGCCTTGGGCCTTGCCGCCGCGCCCGCGGCGCATGCCGACACGCTGTACGGCGCCGTGGCCACCGACGAAGCTCACGCCAAGCTGTATTGGGTCATGCCCGAAACCTCCACCAAGGAAGCGCAGGATGCCGCGCTGGCCAAGTGCAACAAGGCGGGCGGCAAGGGTTGCAAGAGCGTTACGTCGTTTTCGGACAGCTGCGTGGCGTTCTCGCGCAATTCGCGCAGCGACCTGTTCTGGGGCGCCAGCGTGTCGTCCGAGGTCGCCGCGAAGAAGGCCATCCGCACCTGCACCAACGACAGCGCCGACGGCAAGTGCAAGCTGGCCGTCATGCCCTTGTGCGTCGGTCCCGGCTATAGCGAAGCCGAACTGAAAGCGCCCGACACCGCCACGCCCGCCCAGCTCGAAGCCCTGTCGGCCAAGTTGGACTCGCGCGGCTACTGGGGCTCCGTGGCCGAGAAGGAGACAGGCCAACTGACCTACGCCGACGGCTATCCGAGCGAGAAGGAAGCGGTCGACGCCTTGCTCAAGTGGGAAGATTGCGTCGGCTGCCGCACGGTGCTGACCTATACCGACACCTGCGTCGGCATGGCCTGGGGCAAGGGCAGCAAGGGCCGCGGCACCAGCTTCACTGCAAAGAACACCGATCCGGTGGCGGCGCGCAACGAAGCCCGCGCCACCTGCGATGCCAAGAGCGGCGGCCTGACCTGCGTGGCCTTCGTGCGCTGCTCGGGACGCGCTTATATCAGCGGGTACAAGGGCGAGGACGAGAAGGCGAATTGATCGCGGCCTTCAGGCCAGGATACGCACGGGAGCCTCGGCCGGTGCCAGTGCACGGGTGAGCTTGGCCCAGTCCTCGCGTGCCAAGTGGGGCTGCACCGCGTCGAGCACGGCGGCGTAGACCGGGGCGGGGGCGGCCGCCTGCACGCCTGCCAGCAATTCGGCGCGCTCCTTGGGCGTCATGGCCGGGACCATCCAGCGCATGATGCAGAGGTTCTCGGCCGGCGGCAGCGATGCCACGATGGCGCCCTCCAGCGCACGCAGTTCTTCGTCGCTGTAACAGGACCACAGCACCTGGTTGTGCTGCGTTTCCTCGACGTGCATATGGGCAAAATTCTCGCCGATGAACAACGCCAGTTGCCGGTACAGCCGCAGCGCGGCCTGGGCCTGCGTGGCGCCGCAGCCGGCGGCGAGCAGGGCGGATGCCGCGGCGCGCAACCCGGCGATCGCCGCGAGGTGCTCGACATGCTCCGCGGCGATGCGCTCGCTGGAACCGGGGCGGCGCGCTTCCATCGCGGCGTGCACAAAATCGTTTTCATGTCCCAGATGGCTGGCGCAGATGTCGGCCAGCTCCTGAACGCGCTCGCATGCCGCCCGTGTTTCGGCAGGGTCGTCAACGTCGACGCGGCCCACGGCCTGCAAGGTATCCAGCATCATGGCGCGCAAGGCCTTGTGGATGCCGACATAGATGTCCATGCGCGGCGCCGCGCCGGCGCTGGACGAAGGGAAGTACTGGGCTTCGGTAATGCAGTTCATGGTGCTGGCCTTGAAAAGAGGAGTCGCGAGGCGTTTGCCGGCTTCCCGGCAATGGCCGGATTCGGTGTGGAAACCGGGCAAGGAAAGTGTAGGAACGCTGCGGCGCGCGCGTTGCTAAGAGTTTGTTAAGCAAGCGCTAAAAAAACGCTAACCGGCATGCGATCCGGGCGCGGGCCTTGGGCTATGATTTCTGGCACCGTCGAGCTTCAACAGCCCAGAGGTTTCCTGCCGTGCCCATACTGCCCGCCGAATGGAGCCTGTGCCTGCCCATGCTGCCTTCGCTGCGGCTGGGAAGTTGCGATCGGGACGGCAATCCCCACGTTTGCCGGGCCTTGGCCGCGGATATGCTGCCGGACGGCCGCATACTGGTGCTGATGGCCGAACATGCCGCGCCGCTGGTCGTGGCCGCCATCCGCGAGACCGCCCAGATCGCCATGCTGGCCACCTCGCCGCGCACCAACCGCACGCTGCATATCAAAGGCCGCGATGCGCGCGTCGAGCCCGCCCTGGCCTCCCATGCCGAACTGCTGGCGTTGCGGCGCCATACGTTGACGCAGGAACTGGCCGAGGTCGACGGCTTCGCCGGAGCCCCTTTCCTGGATCACTGGTACGGGGTAGCGGTGCATGAATTGGTGGCGTTGCGCTATACCGTGGCGGGAGCCTGGGACCAGACGCCGGGCCCGCATGCCGGGCAAGCCGTGGAACTGGAGCCTGGCCCATGAGCGCATTGACCCTGCTGGCCGTTCGCCGCGTCCTGGATGGCGGCATTCCGCCCACCTTGTGCAGCGTCTCGGCCGACGGCATCCCCCATGTCAATCTGCTGTCGCACGTGGAGTACGTGGATGGCGGCCACGTGGCGTTGACCTTCCAGTTCTTCAACCGCAGCCGGGAGAACATTCTGGCCACGGGCCGCGCCAGCCTGATGGTGGAAGACCCCTGCACTGGAGGCAGCCTGGCCCTGCAACTACGCTATCTGCGCACCGAGACCGAAGGCCCGGTGTTCGAGCGCCTGCGCGCCAAACTGGCCGGCATTGCCGCGCATACCGGCATGGAGCAGGTGTTCCGCCTGCGCGGCGCCGACATCTACGAGGTGCTGGATATCCGGCCCATGCATGGCGGCGCGCCGCTATCCACGCTGCAGCCGCGCTGTGACCTGGCTGCCGGCGCGCGGGCAGTGTCGGCGCGGCTTGCCGAGTGCGACGAGCTGAGCCTGTTGCCTCAGGTCGCCATGGATGGCTTGCGCCGCGAACTGGCCGTGAACCACGCCATCCTCTGGCTGCTGGATGAGCAGCGCCAGACCTTGTATGCCCTGGCTAGCATGGGTTATGCCCAGCAGGGCGTGGGCGCCGAAGTACCGCTGGCCGAGGCCGGCCTGGCGGGCGTGGCCGCGCGCGTAGGCGTGGCGCTGCGCATAGGCCATATGGCGCGCATGTACCGGTATGGCCGCACCCTGCATCAAATGGCCAGCGGCCAGAGGCCGATCGAGGGCCAGCCTATCGCGCTGCCGGGACTGGCTACTCCCTGCAGCCAGTTGGCCGTGCCGCTGCGCGCGCGCGGACGCACTGTGGGCGCGCTGCTGGTCGAAAGCGAGAGCGACCAGTTCTTCGGGTATGACGACGAGGACGCATTGGCGGTGTTGTGCGCGCAGCTGGCACAGGCGCTGTTGACGCTGCAAGGCGCGGAACTGGACGTGGGGGCGCCGTCGCTGGACGCGCCTCCGAGCGGCCAGGCCGCGCAGTTGGGGGCGCCTCTCAAACTGCGCTACTTCCCGCGCGATGGCACGGTCTTCATCGACGGACAGTACTTGATCAAGGGCGTGGCGGGAGCAATCTTGTGGAAGCTCGCGTGCGACGCGCAGCGCCATGGCCGGTGGGGCTTTTCCACGCGGGAACTGCGGCTTGCCGGCAGTTCCCTGGGCTTGCCCGACGTGCAGGACAACCTCGGCGTGCGCCTGCTGCTGTTGCAGCGTCGTCTGGCTGACTGGGGCGGGCCCTTGCAGATCCGCAAGCTGCGCCGAGGCTGCTATGAACTGGTGCCGGGCAGGGCGCTGTTGCTGGAGTCCGCGGGCGGGCTTGCGGCTTGATTCCTACCGGGGAGAAATCAGCCTTTTGGCTGAGAATCACAGGTGATCGCGGCCCGCCATGCGGAGCTAAACTGAAACGTCCAGGGCCCCTCAACATCAATGGAGTTTTTCATGAAAAAGTCCATACGCCCCTGTACCGCGACGCTGCTTTCCCTGTTCTGCCTGTGCGCCGCCGCACAGACGGTAACGCCGCTCAAGGGGCAGTCGCCCCAAACCACCCAGCAGGACATCAGCGCATGCCAGGCTCTGGCAGGCAGCGGCGCCAGCGCCAGCACGAACGATCCCAAATCCGGCGGACGGGTCCGTGGCGCCGCCGCGGGCGCGGCAGCGGGTGCGGCAGTAGCCGGCGCACGCGGTAATCAGCACGAGGAGGTCTATGACCGCATGAGCGACGACGCCAAGCAGCAGTACCGGCAGAATCAGGCGAAAGACGCGGCGGCGGCAGGGATGGTCGTGGGCGGTTCTCGACAACGCCAGGACCGCCGCCAGGATCGCGCCGAGGCGTCGCAACAGAATGCGGCAGCCGCCTCCACGTATAGCACTTGCATGCAGCAGCGCGGGTATCAAGTGGCGCCGTGAGCCGCGAGGGTCGCAGGGCTGATCGATGAACGGCGCGGGGCCGCTCTAAATTGCGACTGAGAATAAATCTCAGTACAATCCTGCCACTTTCAACCGACCCGCGCCGCATGAGCCGCAACCCTTTGCTGGCGTCCAACTCGACGCCCGCATCCGCCGACGACAAGAACGGAGATTCCAGCGCGATCGCCAAGGCCTACGCGCGCTGGCGTTTGCCGCTCATGCGCGGCCTGGCCCGCTTCAAGGGCAGCATCGGCAGCGCCGAAGATGCGCTGCACGATGGGGTCGTCAAATGGGTGGCGGCGAATCCTGCGCTGGACTCCACGGATGAGCAGGGCGCCTACTTGCGCAGGACGGTGTTGAACGGCGTGGCGGACGAGTTCCGCGAACGCAATGCGGGCCGGCGGCTGCAGACGGTGTCGTTCGACGAGGCCGACGAGGGCATGCAGACGCTGGCGGCCGGCGATGCTTCGTGTCCCATGCGCGCGGCGGCGCATCAACAGCGTCTGGAGCGGCTGGGCGCCGCCTTGCAGGAACTCCCCGAGCGCCAGCGCGAAGCCTTTGTGCTGTGCCGTTTCGACGGCTTGACACAGGACGAGGTCGCCGCCCGCATGCAGATATCGCGGCGCATGGTCGTCAAGCATCTGGCGCGGGCCATCGCCTACTGCGAGGTCCGGGTGCACTATGCTACGGTTGCGCAGATGCAGCAATTGCATCGGCCCGCCGGCGATGACGCCGGCCCGGACAATAACAACAATAGCGACTCCGCCTCGTCATGACCAACCCGTCCTCCTCAGCCCCGCCGGATACGCTCGCCTTGCACGAGGCCGCGGCCGAATGGCTGGTGCGCCGCCAGGACGCCAGCTGGTCGGACGCCGATGAGCAGGAACTGCATGCCTGGCTGGCTGCCCGTCCCGCGCATCGGCAGGCGTACTCGCGGGTGGCGCGCACCTGGGAGGATCTGTCGCAGGCGCCCCGACCCGCGCTGGCCTCCGATGGGCAGGCCGCCAGCGGTCCATCGCGGTCCTTGCCGCGACGCGCCTCGCGGAAAGCATCGGGCCGCCGCGCCGTCCAGTCGGGGTTCTGGGGCGCGCTGCTGGGGCAACCGGTCTTTTCGAAGACTTTCGCCGCCGCCTGTGCGGCGCTGGCCGTGGGGGGCGGCTATGGCTGGTATCGCTGGGACAACACGCCCGGCTATGTACTGAGTGTGAGTACGGCGGCGGGAGAGATGCGTCAGCTGGACCTGCCGGACGGGTCCCATGTCGCGCTGAATTTCGGCAGCACGCTGGAGGTCCGCTACTACCCGCGGCGGCGCGAGCTGGTGCTGGACCAGGGCGAAGGGTTCTTCGACGTGGCGCCGGATCCCGGCCGTCCGTTCACCGTCGATGCACGGCAAAGCCGGATCACCGTGGTGGGCACGGCCTTCAATGTGCGCAACACCCCGGATGAGGTCGTCGTCAAGGTGTCGCACGGCCGCGTGCGCGTGCAGCCCGATCGCGACAAGGCCACGCCGGAACTGTCGCTGAACGCCGAGCAAGGCGTGACCGTGGATGCGCGAAACGCCACCTATCAGGCGGTGGCGGCGGTGCCGGACGGCGTGGGCGGATGGCGCAATGGCCGTCTGGTGTACCGGCGCACGCCGTTGGGCGAGGTGGTCCAGGAAGTCGCGCAGTACCTGGGCAAGCCGGTGGCGCTGGCCAGCCCGGGCCTGAAGTCCCTGCCGGTCTCGGGCTTTGCCGCGACCAATGCGCCCGCCGCGTTCCTGGAAGCATTGCCGGATCTGCTGCCGGTGCAGGTCAAGCGCGCGCCTGACGGCGGCTACCTGATACTGGACCGCTGAGCGTCCGGGCTGCCTGACTGAAAATTATTTTTGTTTGCCTGCGGTGCGCGGGTTCCCAATCCCGCCCCGGAATCCGTTTACTCCCGCAAGGCCGGTAGTGGCCAACAACGATGGAGCGGGAATGGGACGGGGATTGTTGAAGGACGCGCTTGCTGGCGGCGCGTTGACGGCGGGCATGCAACTCAGGGCCATGCCGGTGATGGTGGCGTGCGCGCTGGTCGCGCTGGCGTCACCCGCTGCGGTGCACGCGCAGCAGCAGGCGGCGCAGGTGGATTTCAGCATTCCGGCGCAGCCGCTGGAACATGCCTTGAGGCTGTTTTCGGAGCAATCCGGGCATCAGGTGCTGTTCGATGAAGCCGTGGTGGCGGGCAAGCGCGCGCCGGCGGTCAATGGCCGCCTTACGCCGCGGGAGGCGCTGGATCAGTTGCTGGCCGGCGCCAACGTGCGCGTGAACAGCGCCAGGCCGAACGTGTACACCTTGACGGCCATCGGGCAATCCGCGGGCGACGCGGTGACGCTGCAATCGGTGACGGTCAGCGGCAGCGGCGTGGGCAATCCGACCACCGAAGGAACCGGCTCCTACACCAGCGACGCCATCACGATCAGCAAGATGACGCAGTCGGTCAGGGAGACGCCGCAGTCGGTCAGCGTGCTCACGCGCCAGTTGCTGGACGACAAGAACCTGACCACGCTGGACGAGGCGCTGGCGCAGACCACCGGCGTGACCAAGACGGCGAGAAACTTCGGCAACCACAAATTCTCGATACGCGGCTTCACGGTGGACGACAACAACTATCTGGTCGATGGCGTGGCCGGCGTGGTCTATGCCCCGGTGGGCTGGCTGCCCATCGACACCGCCGTGTTTGACCGGGTGGAAGTGCTGCGCGGCGCGGCGGGCTTGATGCTGGGCTCGGCGGATCCCAGCGGCGCGATCAACATGGTGCGCAAGCGTCCGCGCGGCGAAGGCCATTTTGAAGGCTCCACGACGGTGGGCTCCTGGGACAACTACCGCATGGAACTCGATGGCGGCGGCCCGCTCAACGAGTCCGGCACGGTGCGCGGCCGCCTCGTGACCGCCTATCAGGACCGCCATTACTTCTACGATGGCACGAAGTCGAAATCGCCCCTGGTCTACGGCGTGATCGACGCCGATCTCGGGCGCGACACGACGCTGACCTTCGGTGCGCGCCACCAAGCCACCGACACGGACGGCTACTGGATTTTCGGCCTGCCGCGCTATACCGATGGCGGCGCGCTGGACGTTTCGCGCTCGACCTCGTTGCTTCAGGACTGGAACCGGCAGGAGGGCCAGGTGAACGAAGTGTTCGCCGAAGCCGAGCACCGCTACGGCAAGGACTGGAAGGTGCGCCTGTCGCTCAACCATACCGAGGTGGACCTGGACCAGCGCGTGGCCATTCCGATCGGCGGCGTGGATCGGGCGACCGGCGTGGGCTCGCGCTTCTACACCATCTATTTCAACAATGTGCGCGTCAAGAGCGATGGCATCGACCTGAACACCACGGGCAGCTTCCAGGCGCTGGGCGGCACGCACCAGATCCTGCTCGGCGCCAGCTGGTCGCGCCAGCGCGACAACCAGAAGACGGCGAATCTGGACACCGACACGCCCATCAACGTGTACGACCCTGACCATTCCTCCATCCCCAAGCCGACGCGTCCGGCCTGGGACAGCAGGGCCACGTCGAGCCTGGAGCAGAACAGCCTGTACGGCAGCATGCGCCTGCAACTGGCGGACCCGCTGCACTTGCTGCTGGGCGGCAAGTTCAGCTGGTTGAAGTACCAGTCCAACGATGGGCTGACGGGCAGGATGACCCGGGACTATGAGCAGAAGCACGAATTCACGCCCTATGCCGGACTGGTCTACGACCTGGACCAGCAGTGGTCCGTCTACACCAGCTACGCGGACACCTACCAGCCGCAGAGCACCTACGTAACGTCTTCGGGCAAGCCGCTGGACCCGTCCATCGGCGCCAACTACGAGGCGGGCGTGAAGGGCGAACTCTACGACGGACGCCTGAACGTATCCGCGGCGGTGTTCGCCGTGAAGAAGTCCGGCATCGCGGTGGAGGACATGGCTGCCACGGGAAGCTGCCCGGGCTCGCTGGCCTCGCCCAACTGCTATCGCAACGGCGGCACCCTGCGCAGCAAGGGCTTTGAACTGGAAGCCAGCGGCGAACTGTCGCCGGGTTGGCAGGTGATGGCCGGCTACACCTACGTCACCAGCCGCGACGACGAAGGGGAAACCATCAGCGCGGAGACCCCGCGCCATCTGTTCCGCCTGTCCACCACGTACCAGCTGCCGGGTCGCTGGAATGCCTTCAGCGTTGGCGGCGGCGTGTCGGCGCAAAGCGGCTACTCGTACAAGGCCTACGACGACATGTCGGTGCGGATGGGGGCGCCCGGCCGCGCGGTGTGGGATCTGCGCGCGGGCTATCGCATCAACAAGCACTGGTCCGCCAGCCTGAACGTGGCGAACGCGTTCGACAAGGACTACTACGGCATGGTCAGCCAGATCCGGCGCGGCAACCACTATGGCGAGCCTCGCAACGTGATGCTGACCTTGCGGGGAACGCTGTGACCGGCGATGCCGGCGGCCGCGCACGGACGCGGCCGTGAAGGGGGGATTTCGCCAGAGCATGTCCTGGCTGCACACCTGGTGCGGCCTGACCTGCGGCTGGCTGCTGTGCGCGATCTTCCTGACCGGCACGCTCAGCGTGTTCCGGGAACCCATCACGCGCTGGATGGAGGCAGGGCCGCCGCCCAGTCCCGCCGCCGAGGCCGTGGACGCCCGGCAGTGGCTGCCGCGCGCCATGCAGGAGCTGTCGTCCCGCGCGGCGGCGGCCTCTGTCTGGGACATCTCCCTGCCGGCCCGGCCCGGCTGGCCGGCGCAACTGTCCTGGCGCACCGACGACGGCACACGCCACGAGATCTGGCTGGACTCGCGCACAGGCGTAGTGCAGCCGCCTCCCCAGATACGCGAGACCGAGGGCGGCCGGCATTTCATGTCCTTCCACTACACCTTGCACGGCGGTCTGCCGGGCTACTGGCTGGTGGGCTGGATATCCATGTGCATGCTGGTCGCGCTGGTGTCCGGCGTGGTGGTGCACAAGCGCATCTTCAAGGACTTCTTCACTTTCCGCCCGGGCAAGGGACTGCGCAGCTGGCTGGACGCCCACAACGCCACGGCGGTGCTGACGCTGCCGTTCCTGTTCATGATCGGCTACACCGGGCTGGCGTTCTTCTATACCAGCTACATGCCGTGGCCGGTGCATGCGGCGTATGGCGGGGATGCCGGCGCCTATCGCCGCTACCAGGCCGAGCTTGCGCCAGCGCCGCCTGCGCCTCGCCTCGCAGGGCCGGGTCTGGGTGGGGTGCCGGATCTGTATCCCCTGCTGTTGCGCGCACGCGAGCTGACCGGGCAGGATGCTGCGCGCATCACGATAGACCGTCCAGGCGACGCGCGCAGCAACGTCCTGGTGTTCGGCCGCAAGCCGCTGGCCGGCGCGGCCCCCCAACTGCTCACCCAAGCTAGCCGCGTCGAGTTCGATGCGGCAAGCGCTTCGGTCTTGCAGATCGTGCCCGCCCATCACGATGGCTTTGAAGCGAAGCAGGTCCACGAGACGATCGAAGCCCTGCACAAGGCGGACTTCGGCGGATGGACCATCAAGTGGCTGTACTTCTTCAGCGGCCTGATGGGCACCGCCATGATTGCCATCGGCACGCTGCTGTACTCCATCAAGCGGCGCAAGAAGAGCGAGCATGAGTTCGGCGCGGCCACGGCGCGGGTCTACTGTTGGATCGAGGCCCTGAACGTGACGGCGCTGGCGGGCATCGCGCTGGCAAGCATTGCCTATTTTTATGGCAACAGGCTGCTTCCGGCTTCCTGGCCGGAGCGCAGCGCCTGGGAGATCCGCTTCTTCTTCGCGGTGTGGGCCGCCGCACTGGTCCACGCACTGTTGCGTCCGCCTCGCCGCGCCTGGATCGAGCAACTGGCCGTGGCGGCCTTGCTATGCCTGGGACTGCCGATATTGAATTGGTCGACAACGGGGCTGCATTTGTGGAAGTACGCCGGGAGTGGAGAGGGGCAGGCCGCGGCGGTGGAACTTGCCGCGCTCGCCTTTGGCGTGGTGCAGGCGTACATGGCTTGGGCATTGCGGCGGCACTGGGCGGACACGATGCCGGATGCGGCACAGTGGTCCCAGAAAGCGCAGGCTGCCAGGTACGATGCCGTCGCCGAGCGGTGGCAGACCGGCAGCCGCGTGCTGGCGGCTGCCGCGGGCGGCTATCTGGTGTCGGCTTTGGCGATGTCTGTCCTGGCGCTGGTCTTGCCGGCTGCTGCCGGCGCGTCGCCGGCCCTTGGCGTGCTGACCGGGACGCTATTGAGCTTCGTCGCGTACACCGCGATCGCCGTGGGCGTGTTCGGCGCCCGCAGCGCACAGCGGGCGTGGTTGGGGCTGGCCGTGGCCAGCGCGCTCTTCGGCGCGCTGCTGTTGTGGCTCCGGGGCTAGCGCATCCGGCGCGATCATGGTGCGAATTGTGGCCAATTGCTGCGCAACAAGCGAAAACTTGATCTCTTCATCGCGTGCAGGAGCCTTTTTAATAATTCTATGATGTTCGGGAAAACCCGCGCTCTCGAGAATGATGCCTTCTCTTCATTTTCTCCTGGCCCGGGTTGCAGGTTCATAGACCATCAGGCAACGCACTGTCGCGCGTGATGGGCGGTTTTCATCGGCGGACCTTGGCAGGGGGGCAAGGAATCCACCATGAACCAGCATCTCACCCCCATCATGATCGGCATACTGGCAGTCGCGCTTCCTGCCTACCCAGTAGCCGGCTTCACAGCAGATCTCGGCCGGGTGGACGTCTCGGATCCCTCGGGCGGGACGCAGATGACGCTGGCGTCCGGGTCGACCGTGACCCACGCCGGCACCGGGGCGGCTGTCAACGTCTCCGTCGCGGGCAACAAAGTGATCGGGGACGGCATCCGCATCAGCGCGGGCGGGGCGGGCGGCCAGAACACCCCCGGCGTCAAGGCCAGCCAGGGCGGGGCGGTAGAGCTGTCGAACGGCAGCGTGAAGACCGTGGGCACCGGGCAGTACGCGCATGCCCTGCACGCGACGGGGGCGGGCAGCACGATATCGGTCGCCAACACCGAGATCAGCACCGCGGGCTCCTATTCCCATGGGGCTTATGCGCAGTCGGCCGGGAAAATCACGCTCAAGGGCGGCAGCGTCACCTTGGCGAACAATGGCAGCACCGGACTGCGCGCGGAAGGCGCCAACTCCCTCATCACGGCGGAATCCCTCGACATCACCACGGTCGCCAATAACAACTCCGCCGTATATGTCAGTGGTGGCGCCCGGGTCGAACTGACAGGCGTCAATGCCAGCGTTCAAGGCAACACGACCGACGCGATGACAGTCAGCGGCGCCGCGTCGACGCTGTCGCTCAAGGACACGCACGTCACGGCAGTCTCCGGCAGGGGCATCGAAGCGGAAAGCGGAACGCTGGTGATGGCGGGAGGCTCGGTGACAGCCGCCGGCGATGCCATCATGGCGAACAGGCTCTATGGCGTGAAAGGCGGCGCCGTGGAGGTCAGCGACGCCACGCTGTCGAGTTCCAACGGGTACGGCATCAACCTCAACGCCGACGGCGCCTCGGCCAAGCTCCGCAACGTCTCCATCTCTGCCGCGCGTTCGTGGGGGGCAGGCATCTGGCTCATCGGGGTAGACAGCGAGCTCGACGCCGTCGACATGCATATCGACTCCCAGTCGCTGGGTATCGACAACCGGCGAGGCCGCGCGACGCTGCGCGGCGGCTCCATCACCACGCGCGGCAACAATGCGTATGGACTATATGCATCGCGCGAAGGAGGAACCAAGGCAACGATAGAGACGTTCGGCACCAGGATCGAGACCAGCGGCGTGGGTTCGGTGGGCGCGCTGTCGCGGGCGTCCGGCGCCAGCATCACGCTGACGGACTCCACCGTGGACACTCATGGGGTCAACGCCCACGGTCTCTTTTCGAGCGGGACCAACTCGAGCATGACCGCGATCGGCTCGGTCGTGCATACCCGCGGCGCCGACGCCGCGGGCGTCGCCATGAGCAACCGCACCAAGGTCGTGCTGGACAACACTCAGTTGACCACCGAGGGGGCGGACGCGTACGGGATCTGGAGCTACGTCACCGCTGCAGACGTCACCAATACCTTGTCTCTCGCGAATGGCAGCCGCGTCGAAACCCAGGATGCGGCCGCGTTGCTGGTCACCGGGGGCAGCCATGACTTCACGCTTCAGGGCGCGCAGATCACCGCCCGCAAGGGCGGCGTCGAGAATGGCGGCCTGCTGCTGCACACACGGGCGGTCGACATCACCAGCGGCGGCACCACCACGACCATCGAGGCGGGACAGGTCAATCTGGACGCCACGGGTTCGGCCATGACGGGCGACGTCCTGGCAGACAGCGGCGTGGTGGACATTTCGCTCAAGAATGCGAGCGTGTTGACGGGCGCGCTGATCTCCCGCGGCGGCCGCATCAACAGTCTGGGCGTGGACGCCACCAGTACCTGGAACGTGCGCGGCGACTCTTCTTTCGGCACCCTGAACAACGCGGGTATCGTGCGCTTCGCCGCGCCCGACGCTCACGCCGGTTTCAAGACGGTCACCGTCAATGACTACGCGGGCGGCGGCACGCTGGTCATGAACACGAGACTGGGCGATGACAGCTCCCTGACCGACAAGCTGGTGATCGACGGCGGCGCCACCTCCGGCACCACGGCCATGCGCATCGTGAACGCCGGCGGCTCGGGCGGGCAAACCACGCAAGGCATCCGCCTGGTGGAAACGATCAACGGAGGCACCACGACTGCGGACGCTTTCCGGCTGGACGCGGGGTCGACGGGTTACCGCGGAAGCTCGCAAACCATCGCGCTCAATGGCTACGACTACAGCCTGGTGCGTGGCGGCACGAATGGCGTGGCGTCCGATTGGTACCTGACCTCCGTCTATACGCCCGGCGGCGGGGTCGACCCGGAGCCGCCGGTTACGGAGCCGCCGGTTACGGAGCCGCCGGTTACGGAGCCGCCGGTCACGGAGCCGCCGGTCACGGAGCCGCCGGTCACGGAGCCACCCGTGACGGAGCCAGGCGGACCGGGCGAACCCGGCGGGCCGGTGACGCCGCCCGAGATCATCCCGCCCGGTGGCAAGGGCGCCGTGAACGTTTCGCCGGAAAGCGGCGCGTACCTGGGCAACCAGTTGGCGGCGACCCGGATGTTCATGCACAGCCTGCATGACCGGTCGGCGGCCCGGATTCCCGCAGCCGACGAGGCGGCGGACAGGCCCGGCAATGCGCTCTGGGTGCGCGTGAAGGGCGGCCATGACAGCGGCCTGCGCATGACGCAGGGCAAGGTCGACGTCGACACGGACACCTACGTCATGCAGTTGGGCGGCGACCTGCTGCACGCCCGCGCCGGACAGGAGGGCGTGGTGCTTGCCGGCGTGATGGCAGGCTATGGCGATGCGCGGGCGCGCTCCACGTCGCGCCTCATGCTGCCTGGCACGAATGCGTCCGTCAATGCGCGTGCCCGGGGCAAGGTCACGGGCTATTCCGTCGGTGTGTATGCCACCGCGTACGCTAACGATGCCACGCGCCTGGGCGCCTACGCGGATTCGTGGCTGCAGTACGCCCGCTACTCGAACCAGATCAGCAGCGAGTTGGGGTCGGCGCGTTACCACGCCAATGCATGGACGGCTTCGGTCGAAACCGGCTATGCGGTGCAGCCCTTCGCGCCCGGATCGCCCCTGGCCGAGGTGGTGATCGAGCCCCAGCTACAAGTGGCCTATTCCCGGTATGACGCCGAAGACGCCACGCTGCCGAGCATGAAGCTTCAGGGCGGCGGCTCGAATTCAGTGACGACGCGGGTTGGCGCGCGCGTCTATCCCCTGGGAAAACCTGACGCCAGCGCCACCATGCGCCCGTTCGTGGAAGCCAATTGGTTGCACGCCACGGGCAACCCCGCGGTCGAGATCGGTACCAGCCGCTTCAGCGTCAAGCCGTTGCGGGATGCGGCCGAGCTGAAGATGGGGGCCGAGGGCAGGATCGGCAAGTCCTTCTATCTGGCGGGCCAAGTGTCCGGCCTGGCGGGCAGCGGCGACCAGCGAGGGATCGGCGGGATGCTCAACCTGACCTACCGCTGGTAAGCGGCTGGCCGACGCCAGGCAACGCCCGGCTGCGCGGATTGCGCAGCCGGGCGTTGCGCATTGCCGGCGGGTAGCGGGGAACCGCTAGGAAAATCCTTGCTCGTCGGCGTAGCGGAGCAGTTCGGCGTTGCTATCGATGTTGAGCTTGCGCATGGCCGACTGTTTTTGCGTGCCTATGGTCGCGACGGAGCGGTTCAGCCGGCGCGCGATCTCCGTTACCGACAGCCCCAGCGCGAAGAGACGCACCACTTCCAGCTCTTTCGGCGACAGGCTTTTCGTGCGGCCAGCGGCACTCATCGTGACATCGTTCTGGCTGAGCCGCCTGTCGACACCCGCCGACAGAATCGTGTCTTTTTCGGTCATGGCGCGTACGCATACCGCCACCAGCTTGTCGATGGGTTCGTCCTTGCCCACAATGCCCGCGACCCCCAGTTGCCGCAATTGGCTGAGAATGCCGCTATTGGTCAGCATGGTGAATACCACGATGGGAATCCGCGGAAACTGGCGCTGCAGTCGCTCGATGAGGCGCAGCCCGTCCTCGTCAGCCGTCTCGGATTGCATCGTGAAGTCGGTCACGATCAAGTGGCACGGGTGGCTTTGGAGCGCTGTAACAAGCTCCAGCCCGGAGCGGGCGGCCGCCACGACACTGAAACCTGGAACGCCGTTGAGAGAGTCGGCTACGGCAAGCGAAATGATCGGATGATCATCAGCGACGATGATGCGTACATCCTGTCCAGATGGGAGCTTGCTCATGAATGTGTCATCGAATGCGCGGTGTTCCGAAGCGGTATGGACTTCGGGAGATCATTTTAATCCAGATTGTTACCGAGCATGTCGAACGCGGGCTTACATTTCCGCAAGCATGCTCCGCAATGACGCTGCCAACGCTTCGGCTTCGCGTAGCGTCTGCTCGTTCAGCCCTTCGTGTTGAAGCGCCGATTCCAGTGCTTCCAGCCTGCGGCTCAGGGCAGCCATCTGTACGACGCCAAGCGCGCCGCGGATGCGGTGCAGCGCTTTTTGCAGCAGGTGCAGGTCGCGGGCCGCCAGTGTCTGTTCCAGCTCCTGGATATCGCCCTGCATCGTGCTGACGAACAGGGCGCGGAATTTGGCGGACGCCTTGGGCAATGCGCCGGCGGCCGGCGCCGAAAGCGGCTGGGCCATGGCCGTTGCGATGCCCGAGGCGCTGGCGTTGCGTCCTCGCAGATGACGGCGCAGCGTGCGCAATTCGATGGGTTTGACCAGCCATGACGTCATGCCTGCGGCCAGGCAACGCTCTTCTTCTTCGCGCATCGCGTTCGCCGTGACGCCGACGATAGGAGCCGTGACGCCCTGGGCGCGCAATTTGCGCGCCAGATCGTAGCCGTTCATGCGCGGCATGTTGACATCGGTCAGCAGCACGTCGTAGCTTCCCAGCCCCCAAAGCGTCAGCGCTTCGGCGCCGTTGGGGGCCATCGTCACGGTACAGCCCAGCTGTTCCAGCTGGTTCTGCAGCGTGGCCTGATTGATCGGGTTGTCTTCGGCCACCAGCACCCGCAGTTCCAAGGGCGAGTAGACGTTGGCTTCGATGGCAGCGGGCAGCGGAGCCTGTTCGCCCCGCAAGGCGCCCAGTATGCCGGCGGCGATCTGCTCCACGCCGGGGATGACCCGGATGGTGCGGGCGGAGGGCGCCTTGGCGCCAGCGGCGGCCAGCACATGGTGGCCGGCCCAGTCCAGGGCATCGAGGTCCGGTCCGCTGAAAAGCACGTCCACCAGCACCTCGTCGGGCGTACCCACGGGCAGCGGGGCGGGGGCAGGGGAGGCCTGAGCGCCCCAGAAATTCAGCCACAGGCAGACGTTGTCGGTCAGTTCGCGATTGGGGCTGCGCACCAGGACGCGGGCGCCATGAAGATCGGGCGCATTCAGCGGCTGGCCAGGCACGGTCCGCAGCGGCAAGTCCAGGGAAAAGCTGCTGCCTAGCCCCAATTCGCTGGTCACGCGTATTTCACTGCCCATCAGCTTCGCCAGACGCGCGCAGATTGGCAGGCCGATTCCCGTGCCTCGCACCGTATGGGAACCGCCATCGATCTGGTAGAAGGGAACGAAGAGTTGGGTTTGTTCGTCTTTGCCTATGCCGATACCTGTGTCGACGACCTGAAGCATGAGATCAGTTTCGTCCGCCGCCGCGCGAGCAACTTTCAGGCGCGCGATGACATGCCCCGACTCGCTGAATTTGATGGCGTTGCTCAGGAGGTTGCCCAGTATCTGCCTGATCCGGGCCGCGTCGCCCGTCACCCATGCCGGCACGTCGACGTCCACGCAGCAGAACAGCAACAGGCCCTTCTGCTCCGCCATTGCGGCATAGGAGCTGGTGCAGCCCTGGACCAATTCGCGCGGGTTGAACTCCGTGGATTCCAGCACCAGCTGGCCCGCTTCGATCTTGGTGATGTCCAGGATGTCGCTGATGAGCTGCAGCAGGATCGCCGACGAACTTTGCATGCGTTCCAGATGCTGGCGTTGCTCGTTGTCCAGTCGGGTCAGGCCCATCAGTTCCAGCGTCCCCAACACCCCATAGAGCGGAGTGCGAATTTCGTGGCTCATGGTCGCCAGGAACGTGGACTTGGCTTCACTGGCCTTGTCTGCTTCCTGCTTGGCCTGGGAGAGCGCGCGCTCGATGGCCGCCCGCGCACTGATGTCGGAAAAGGCGCAAAGCACCACATCGCGGTTGTTGTAGCGCGTCGGCGCGTAGGCGACATACAGCGGTCGGCCGTCAGCGGCGTGGAAAGTCGCAATCGTGCCTGGGGCCGTTGCCGCCAGTACCTGGCGCAGCAGCAGATTGGCCTGCGGCGTGTTTTCCAGCGGCTGGCCGGCTTCGACTCCCAGCCACTGCAGAGCCAGGCCGTTGCCGAAGACGATGTCGCCCTCGGGACGCGCCAGCAGACAGAGCGCCACCGGCGCGGTTTCGATCAGCGTGCGGCTGAATTCTTCTCTTTCGACGATCTTGCGCTGGGCGTTTTGCGCGGGTGCGATCACGCTGCGGTTGTACCAGCGCATGAAGACGATGCCGCCGCCCAGGCTGAAGAGCAGGAGCAAGGCTGCGGTGATCGGCAACCAAAGGTTGTCCTGGAAAAACATGGCATAGCCGACCTGGTACACGCCGGTCCAGACGCCCGTCGAATCGGTCGTGCGCAGTACCAGTCCGTCGGCCGTATAGTGCAGCCCGTTCTTGCTTACCTGCGGGCGGTTGCCGTCCCCTAGCAGCACGCCGGCTTCGCGGTGCGACAGCCAAAACCCGCCATACAGAGGCCGGCTCATTGTTCTTTCGAAGATGTTGATCCGATGATGGCTGAACAGCGTGGCGGCATAGACGGCTGGCGTTCTTCCTGGCGCGCCGCTCCACGCCGATTGCGGCACGCCTGCATGGACCATCCCCAACATGCTGCCCGGCAGCTCTGGCGTGCGGAACCAATGGATGCGGCCGGGGCCCGCCGGCTCGGGCAGATCTTGATCGATAAGGCGTTGCCGGACGGCATCCAGCTGGCGTAATTCCGCGCGTATGGCGTCCGTGGTGACCAGGAAATGCCGCGGAGTCAGCATCTCGTAGCCGGAAGGCGCCTCGACCGCCGGTACGCTGAGGCTGATGCCGTCGTTTTGGTTGACCAGGAAGCTGGTGGAGGCGGGGTAATAGGATGACGCCCAGTATGTTGAATAGAAGTCGGCCAGATAACCGCCCAGGCCCGCCAGCCGGCGGCCGGATGCCTGACAGTCGGAGGTGTCCTCGCACGCCAGTGAGAACGCCATCTCCGCATTGCTGTTCTGCCCCTCGAGGAGCTGCATTCCGAAGCGTTCGCGTCCGCTCACGGCATGCAGGGGAATCGTGGCCGAGGCATTTTCGGGGGGCAGCGAGCCGCTATGCGAGCGCAGCTTGTTCAGGAACTGCTCCTGGGAATGGACATAGCCGACCAGGATCGTGAAATCAAGGTTCAGCCGTTCCTGCTCTTGCTCGACGATGCGCTGCAGGCCCCAAAAAAAACCGCTGGCCAGAACCAGGACTAGCGGCAATATGCCAAACAAGGCCAGGTTCAACCAGCGCGAGGCGCGCGCGATCTTGCCGAATGGCGTGTCCTGCAAGGGCATGTACGTTTTCTTCACGGTTAGGATGGGCTCATTGCCTGGCGTTCCAGGGCAAGCAGATTGCTGAAGCCATCCGCGTCGAGCGCGGCGGAAATGAGATACCCTTGCGCGCAGTCGCAGCCGATACGCCGGAGAAACTCCAGGTCCTTGCTGGTCTCGACGCCTTCGGCCGTGATCTGTAGCCCCAACTGCCGCCCCAGCTGAACCGAAGATACGAGCGCGGCGGCGCGGCCTTCGTCGTCGGCGGCACCGCTGACGAAGGCGCGGTCTATCTTCAGCTCGGTGAATGGAGTGCAAATCAGGCTGTACATGGAGCTATACCCTATGCCGAAGTCGTCTTGCGCCAAGCCGAACCCTTTGAGCCGCAATCTGCTCGCACCCATATAGTATTGGCCCTGGACGGATGTTGTCTCGTCTTCCAGCAATTCAAATGATATTTCTTGCGTCGCCACGCCGGCCGCGAGGACGATGCGCTCAAGTTCGTCGGGTAGGTCGGGGTCGTCCAGCAATTGGGTCGGCAGGTTCACCGATACCGGCATCCGATATCCCTCCCTGCGCCACCGCGTATACGCATCCAGGGCATCCCCAAGCATACGCAGGAGCAGCGCGCGATCCAGCGCGTGCCGCTTCACCGCGGACAGGAACGACCCCGGCAACATGAATCCGAACTCGGGGTGCTGCCAACGCACCAGCGCCTCGGCGCTGACGATCCGGCCGCTGGCCAGGGCTTTCTTGGGTTGGAACCAGGCGCGCAGCTGCCCCTGGCGCAACGCGTGCTCCAGCGTGCCGCGGTCGAACAAGGCGTCGACATCGGGCAGAAGCGCAGGCCCGCGCGCTTCGGTCCGGCTTTGACGTAGCTGGCCAGTCAACTGCTTGGCGTGATCCGCCGTCAACGGCTTTGAAAACGTGCCGAGCACCGCCAGGCCTTTCTCTTTTGCCATCAGCGCAACGCTGTTCATGATGCGGCGGGGGCACGCCGACACGATGGCCAGCATGGGATTGTGATGCAGCGTGGCGAGCCGGTCGATGAACTGCACGCCATCCATGCCCGGCATGTTCAGGTCGATCAGCACCAGGTGATAAGGCGCTACGCCGATCATCTCCAATGCCGTCGTGGCGGAAGTGGCGACGTCCGCCGGGGAAAAGCCGGCGGCTTCCAATAACGTCGTCATGTGGACGCATTGAAGAGGGTGGTCTTCCACGACAAGAATCCTGTAGTCAGCGAGCTGCTTCATCATGAGACTTCCTTAAGAGCAATGAGGGCTTGGCGCAATGCGTCAATGGGCAAGGGTTTGAGCAAGACCCTGGTTATGCCCGCGGCGGCGCTGCGCTGCAGGTCTTCGGTAAATGCGTTGGCGGTGATGCCGAGGACGGGACGGGAGTAACCCTGGCGCCGAAGTGCCCGGGTCAGTTCATAGCCGTCCAGTTGCGGCATCTGAAGATCGGTCAATACGGCGTCGAAGGCCGCCATGTCAGGGCGGGACAATGCCTCGCGGCCATGGGCGGCCAGAACGACAGTGCAACCCAGATGCTCCAGTTGCTCCCGCAGGATCTGCTTGCTGACGGGGTTGTCCTCCACCACCAGCAGATGCATGCCCAGGACGTCGCGCGCGACCTTGGCCTCCAGGGATTCCTTGGCCGCCACGCCATCCTGCGCCTGGCGCACCGCCACGGCGATATCGGCATGGCTGTAGGCGTTGGCGATCCAGCCGTTGCGTGCCTTGTCCAGGCGGGGCCGCGCGCCGGGAGGGCGCGCGATTACCTGAGCGCCGGCCCAGTACTCGGGATTAGGGACCTGCGGCCAGGCATCCACCAGCACGCCGGCTTGCGTCCGATCGTGGCCTCCGGTCTTATATGGCAGGGCCAGGGCGCCCCAATGGCGCAGCCAGTGGCACAGGTTGTTGACGACTTCGTTTACCGCGCCGCGCACGAAGACCGGCGTGGCATCAAGCCGGATCGGTCTGCCGCTCGCGGCGTCGCAGGCCAGAGGCAGTGTCAATTCAAGCGATATGCTCGTGCCCAGGCCGGGCTCGCTGACAGCGCTGAGCGCTCCGCCCATCATTTCGGACAGGCGCGCGCAGATCGCCAGTCCCAGTCCGGTGCCGGGAACGGTTCGGGCCTGGTCCGATTCGGCGCGATAGTAGGGCTCGAACAGCTGGCCATGGTGTTCCGAGGAAATCCCCATACCCGTATCCGCCACCTGGAATTTCAGTGTTGCGGATTGCCCGTCGTCCCGCAGAAGCCGCAAGCGCAACACGATTCGGCCCGAGTCCGTGAACTTGATGGCGTTGCTGACCAGATTGTTGAGTATTTGCCGCGTGCGCGTCAGATCGCCCAGTACCAAAGCCGGCGTCTCCACGTCAGCCACGGCGTAGAGGTGCAGGCCCTTGCTTTCTGCCCGCGCAGCATAGGCCGTGACCACGGCGTCCAGGAGCTGCGCTGGGGAGTACGCCTCCGGTTCCAGTTTCAGATAGCCGGCTTCGATGCGGGACAGGTCCAGGGTATCGTTGATGGTGCGCAGCAGCGTCGATGATGACTGCTGCATGGTTTCCAGGTATTGCCGCTGCTGGCTGTCGACGGCCGTCAAACCGAGCATTTCCAGAGTGCCCAGAATGCCGAAGAGAGGGGTTCGGATTTCGTGGCTCATGGTGGTCAGGAAGACGGTCTTGGCGTGGTTCGCGGCATCGGCGTCGAGCTTGGCCCGCATGATCGTGCGCTCGACCTGCTTGAACGCAGTGATATCGGCGATGCCGCACAGCACCACCTCCTGGCCGCGGTAGGTGATGCCGGCGAAGGTGATATGAACGCTGCGGCCGTCCTGCAACGCATACTCGCGAGCCGAATCGCGGCCGTCCGTGGTCACCGCGCGGCACAGGAGGCCAGCGTCGCTAAGCAGCCATTGCCTGGCCAGCTCATTGGACAGGATGAGGGCGTTGTCGGCGCGCCGCAGCAGGCACAGGCCCACGGGCGCGACCTCGACGAGCTTGCGTGTCAGGTACACGCTGTCGGCTAGCGCTTCATACTGCCTCAAGGCCGGCGCGATCAGCTTTTTCTGGATGTGCCTCGCGCCCAGGACCACCACCGCGAGCAGCAGCGCCCCGACGGCCAGCGTCGCCCGCAGCGCGAAGGCCGTGTCGTCGAGGATGCGGCTGATCGGCGTGTGGTAGACCAGCCGCCAACCCGCTTCGCCAACCGATTTGTTCAGCACGATGTACTGGGGCAGCAGTCCAGGGCCCCACCAGCCAAAGGAATCCTCTTGCGCGCCGCGTGGACTGGATTTGGCTAGAAACGAGGCGGCCGGGCTGTGCAGGACGGGCGCGTCGTGCTGGTCGTACAGGGCGTAGCTGCCGCCGATCAGTGGCGACAAATCCATCGCGGCGTCGATGTCCACCACCGCCAGGCCGATCCAACCGGAATCCGGCGCGGCGGAATCCATGGGCGTGTACAGGTAGAGCTGGTTTGCCTGGTCCATGGGCGGCTTGAGCCAGACGATGGGATGGTGGCCGAGCGGATCCAGGCTGGGATCGGCGGCCGCAAGCGCGCGCGCGATCCAGCGCTGCTTGGCAGGGTCCATCTGTTCCCGTAGATGCCCCGGCAGGGGCACAAGCAGAGACGTCCGGCCGGTGCGCACCGAGCTATACAGCAGCTGGGTATGGGCGAGGGCGATGTCGTTCAGGTCGCGAGGCGTGAGGATCAATGCCCAGTCATAGGCATCCTGCTCCTCCTGCAGCGGAAAGACCTCGATTTGCCGGGTGTTGCCGAAGAAGCGCGGTGTCCGGGACACTGGTGCGGCATCCGTGTTGCGGACCGCCGAAGAGGACAGGGAGCGCAGCAAGATCTCGCGCTGGTCGAAAAAGAGCTGTGCGTTGTAGGCCGCGGCGTTCATTTGGCGGCGATAGGCGGAAACGGTGTCGCTGAAAGCCCAATAGAGGGAGAAGGCAGCCGCGGCCGCGATGCAGGCCAAGAGCGCGACGGCAAACAGGCGCAGCAGCAGCGTGGGCACCCGGGGGGCCGCCTCGACATCGTCTTGCGCGAGAGTTCGAAATTCCTGGACAGGCATGGCCCTATCGTAGAAACGGGGCCTTGCCCGGAACATCAAAGGATTTTGAAAATGGCGCGCGCAACCCGCCGTGCACGCTTTGGCGAGGCCGAAATCGGGACACGCCCGGGGATTCGATAATCAGAATCTTATGATGTGAGCGGCCCGCCGCCGCCGCTACTCTTGCGAAGCAACTGAGCGCGGCTCCCGCGCCGGCAGATTTACTGACAACAGGAATGAACGTTAACGATAGGGCCGGGGCCGCGGCATGTTCGGGTAGTTCGCTGAGGATTCAACCAATCCTGGATGCAAGCGGCGCGGTTCGGGAAATGGCGCTGACGGGCGGGTGGATGAGCCGATTGCCCATGGATGCCTCGCATGCGGCCGCGGCGTCGGCGTTGCTGGTCGCGTGCCGGATTTTTCGGGAGAGCGGCGGCCGGGCGCTGCTGACCATGGACCATGCGCTCGACGTCCATTCAGAGATCGGCCTGGCTGAACAGCTGTGCCGGGACCTACGCATTGTGAAGGTCGGCGACGATTTGCTGGTGGACCCGCGCCAGGCTCCGCAGAGGCCGCGGCCCATCTATCCCAGCGCCCGCGTCGTCTTCAACGTGCCGCTGAGTAGCCGTCTTGCCGATGGCGCCGAAGTCTTCCGGCGCTACGCTGATTTCAGGGCCAGGCTACGCGTCTTCCTGATGCCCTGTACTCGGGATGGCGCGCGCACGCCATTCGGCGTCTTGCGCGCCGTGGGCTTGCGCGTGGACATTCCCGCGAACATCAGTCAGGCCAATACTCTTCAGGAGCAGTTCTTCGGCTTGCTCGGCCAGGCGTCCAGAAAGGGAATCAAGGTGCTGGCTAGCAAGATCCGGAACATCGAGGACTTCAATTGGCTGCGGTTGCAGCCTGATCTGCGTTTCCAGGGCGACGTGCTGTCCATCGCTCTTAGCCCGTGCTATATCCGGCATTGGCTGTCTGGTCCAGGCACTGACTGGCGCGCATTCCGGATGGGGGAAACGGCGTATCCGGAGGGGGCGGCCGGCGGCCAGACCGTCCGCGGCGGCTAGCGCGCACGGCGCGGCATTGTCAGGCTTGCGCGCCTGTTTCCCTTCCCGCCTCCGTCAACCTCAGTTGCATCAATTCCAGCAACGCCCGCACCCGCGTGGTCACCGAATGGCGGTGGCTATAAGCCCCCAGCAATTGCAACGGCGCCGGGCGCAGATCCAGCGGCACCTCCACCAAGCGGCCTGTGGCCAGGTCTTCCTGGCATGCGAGGGCGGCCAGTATCGCGAAACCTATGCCTTGCCGCGCGCCCGCGCCTGCCAGTTCGCCGCTATTGACGCGGTAGCGGCTGCGGACCGGCACTTTGACGATCTCGCCGGCGGCGTCGATGAACTGCCAGGGCTGTCCTTTCAGCGCGCTCAAGGTGGTGATGCAGGGCAGGGACCTGAGCTCCCGCACGTGGCGCGGCGTGCCGGTCTGGGCAAGCAGGCTGGGCGCCGCGACCACGATGCTGGGCAGGGTGGCCAGTTCACGCGTGATGAAGGCGCTGTCGTCCTGGCGGCCGCGATGGAAGACGATGGCCAGGTCCACGTCCTCTTCGCGCAGTGATTCAAGCCCGCTCATGCGCGTGTCGCATTCCAGTTCCACGCCAGGGTGCAGGCTGCAGAACTCGGCAAGAATGGGCGCCAGCAGCCTGGGGGCTTCGCCGGGCATGCACATTTTCAGCGGGCCGCGCAGCTCGCGTTGCACCGCGCCCAGCTCTTCCTCGGTGGCCAGCAGGGCGTCGAGCAGGGGTTTGGCACGTTCGTACAGCAGCCTGCCGGCTTCCGTCATGCGCAGATGGCGGGTGCTGCGCTCCAGCAAACGCATCCCCAGCCTGCGTTCCAGCGAGGCGACGTGGCGACTGACATTGGATGAGGGCAGGGCCAGCAGGCGGGCGGCGCCGGCGAAGCTCTGTTCATCAACGACCGCTGTATAGACGCGGACGGTGTTCAAGTCGATGGCGTCGCGCATGATTATCCCAATTCAGGTATTAAATCAGCCTATTTTGACATGCTAGTTCTCAAGAGTGACGGAATCTAAGATGCCGTCATCGCCCGATGGACCGCCGCCGGCGGCGCGTCGAGGCGGGTTTTACAGGAGAGCTACAGCGTGGAAATCGGAATACTGGGCGGCGGCATTGCAGGCTTGAGCGTGGCGCTGGCCTTGCGCAAGCAGGGGCACAGGCCCAAGGTGTATGAACGCAGGGCCGAGCCCGCGACCATGGGGGCCGGCGTGACGCTGTGGCCCAATGCCGGTTTCGTGCTGAAGGAATTCGGCTTGTTGCGAGATATCGCGGCTGTGGCCGGCCGGCCGGTCGCGATGCATCGGCAGGACGCGGCGGGCAACCCGCTGGGGGGCCTGGATATCGCGCTGCTGGATCGGATGATGGGATATCCGACCCATACGATATTGCGCCGGGATCTGCTGGCGGTGCTGCTGGAAGCCGTGGCGGCGGCCGGAATTCCGGTGGCATACGGACATCGGGCCGTGGCGATCGATCAGGATGGCGACGGCCGGGCCGTGGCGCGGTTCGAACATGGGCTGAGCATCCGCCCGGATCTACTCATCGGCGCCGACGGTCGCATGGATTCGGTGGCGCGCCGCTACGTCGCGGGCGATAACGCGCCGGTCTATCAGGGCTTCGTGAACTGGATCGGCGTGGCGCAGGCGGATGACGCGCTGGTCGATGAAATCGCCATCCGGGACTATTGGGGCGCGGGCGAGCGCTTCGGCGCCGTGGCGGTGCGGCCGGGGCTGATCTATTGGGCGGGCGCGCAGGCGCGGCCCTTGGGCGCGGCGGCGCCTGCCGCGGATCTGCGCAACGAGGTCGAGACCTTGTTTAGAGGGTGGCCCGAGCCTGTCGCCCGCATCATCCGCGCGACGCCGGCCCATGCGATCCATTTGATCGCCGTGCATGACCTCGAGCCCCTGACGACCTGGAACCGGGGCAACGTGCTGCTGGTGGGCGACGCGGCGCACGCGCCCTTGCCGACCTCGGGGCAGGGCGCGTGCCAGGCCCTGGAGGATGCCTGGCATCTGGCCCGATGCCTGGACGGCGCGCACGAGGGGCTGGACGCGGCCTTGCTGCGCTTCGCGCAGATACGCGCGCCCAAGACCGGGCAGTTGATCGAGCAGGCGCGGGTGTCCGCGCGCGGCCTGTTTGCCACGGATCCCGTCACCTGCCGATTGCGCGACGAACGGGCCAAGGCCGCCGATCCCGTGCGTGCTGCGCAGGCCTTGGCGGCCGGGTGGGCGCAGGGCTTGCCGATGGCGGGCGATGCGCCAGCAGCCACCGCGGACATAGGCATCGGTATCCTGCATCGGGCCTGAACCGGCGCCGGGCACGCGGCTTGCTGAGCGGACTGTCTGCCAGGACTGGAAGCCACACCATGCCGAGCACCAGCATTCCCCGACGTCAGCCATCCCGGGAAGGGCCGCGCCTGAGCCGGCCGCGCCTAAGCCGGCCGCGCGCGGCACACACCGGCCATGCTTCAGCCGGCCACGCCAACCCCGTCTCCCGCTTCTTTGACCATTTCGCCGCGCACGTGACCAGATGGGTGGGTTCGCCCATTGCGTTCGGACTGGCGCTGATCGCCGTCATCGTTTGGGCCGTGTCGGGCCCGGCCTTCGGATACTCCGAAATCTGGCAACTGGTGATCAATACCGGCACGACCATCGTCACGTTCCTGATGGTGTTCCTGATCCAGCAGAGCCAGAACAAGGACAGCGAGGCGCTGCACCTGAAGCTGGACGAGCTGCTGATCGCACTCAAGGGCGCGGACGAAGGGCTGGTCGACGCCGAGCGCCTGGACGAAGACAAGCTGCTGGCGCTGGCCGCGGCCTGTACCGCCCGCGCCCGGCAGGAACGCCGCCGCAAACGTACAAGGAGAGAACCATGACGGGAACCGAATCATTGGTGCGCAAGGGACAGTATGGCGGTCCCCTGGCGCGAGGAGAGTTCCGCCTGCGCTTCATGCGGCGCTTTTACGATCCGGCATTCCAGGCCGAGCGTGACGCCCTGGAGCGCCTGGAGGCGATCGCTTGGGATGCCTACGAAACAGGCCGCAAGGCGCCCATCACCGTCAAGGCCGGCCCGGCCTATGCCGATCCCGATTACGACCTATCCGTGGAGTGGAAGGAAACGCGCGACCGCCTGGAACGCGCCGCGGCGGCGCAACGGGATCCGCACACCCCGTCGCGCGTGCTGGTGATCGTGGGCGCCGCGCGCAATGACGGCACCTGTCCGGGAGAGGTTTCCAAGAGCTGGCGCCTGGCGCGCATTGTCGTCAACCAGCTGCAGGCCGGCGCGATACAGACGGACTTGCTGGATTTGAGCCGCCTGGTCTCGGAGTACGAATACCAGATCCATCCCTGCAAGGGCTGCGTGTCGACCGCGATGCCCTTGTGCCATTGGCCATGCAGCTGCTACCCGAACCACTCGCTGGGGCAGTCCAATGACGCCATGGCCGGCATCTACGAGCAATGGGTCGCGGCCCATGGCGTGATCCTGGTCGCGCCCACGTACTGGTACCAATCGCCCAGCCCCTTGAAGCTGATGATAGACAGGCTGGTGTGCGCCGACGGCGGCAACCCCGATCCCACGCTGACCGGCGGCAAGGATCCGCTGAAGGCCAAGCAGGTCGAACTGGCTGGCTGGCCCTATCCCAAGCATCTGGCCGGCCGCGCCTACGGCCTGGTGGTGCACGGGGATGTGGCGGGCATCGAAATGCAGCGGCGAGCGCTCGCGGACTGGCTGGAGTGGATGGGACTCGTCGACGCGGGCGCGGCATCGCGCCTGGACCGCTACATAGGCTATTACCGCCCGTACGCCACCAGCCATGACGAGCTGGACCAGGACCAGGCGGTGCAGCAGGAAGTGCGCAACGTGGCGCGGGCCATGGCCAATTTCCTGCCGCGCCTGCGACGCGGCGAGTTCGCGGGACTGGCCCAGGGCATCCGCGATCCCAGGCCGAAGTAAACCGCAGTAGCATGAAGCCAGGAAACGTCAGGAGGCCCTATGGAACACGCCAGATGGGATTTCGAGCTCGAGCGTCCGATCGAGGACCAGGGCAGTTGGAGCATAGGATACGTGCTGGTTCCGCCGGTCGCGGGGGAGCCCGAGGAACGCATCGCAGTCGAGGAGCGCTTCTCCTCGGCCCAGGTTGCGATCGACGAGGCGACGCGGTTGGCCCAGATCCACGTGGCGGACCTGAACGGCGATACGGCGTCGTTCGAGAAGCCGACGGATACCGAAGTGCCGTTCGGCAAGAATCCGCGCTTCTGAAGGCTCTTTCGAGGCTTGCGGGCACGGCGCTTGCTGATGCCTGGCTGCGGCGGATGTCGCCGCACTTCCTGATAGGTGCCGCGATGCCCCAGATCCAATTCGAGTTGGCCTTGCATCCGATAACGATGGCGTCGGCGCCGCCGCCCGGGACTGCGGCCCATCGCCCGCCGCCGCAGAACCCGGACGACGCCGGCGACAGCGCCCAGGGCGACGAGGTGCCCGACGAGGACATCGAGCCTGCCGACACGACGTCCGAGGACAACGCCGCCGAAGGTCCGGCCGACAGATAGTCGCGATACCCGGACTGCCGCGGCCGCGCGGTCGCATGTCCGGAACAGGGCGGCGGAGATCGAAAGGCGCCGCCGCGTCTAAAATGGCGCTCCCATCGTTTCAAGGCGTCCATTGCGCCGCCTGTCCAGGTTCCCGCCATGCAAGAAAACACGCCCGCCGCGCAACCGGCATCCGGAAAGCCGCAACGCCAGAGATTCGAGTCGCTCGCGCGCACGCTCGAAGAGCAGCGCGCCCGCCTGCGCGGCTGGCAGGCCGTGCTGCCGGAGTACCAGAAGAAATACGAGGACGTGCTGGCGCCGCTGGAGACCGTCGAGGTCGAGCTGAAGGCCAAGCTGGTGGCCTGCTTCGACCACGCCTGCAAGCAGAAGGAGCTGACCAAGGCGGAACGCGCCCTGGCGTCGGAGATCGCCGCGCAGCTGGCGCAGGAGACGCTGGACGCCATCGTGCTGGACGGCACGCCGGCCGAGTGCGACACGGCCAGATTGCAGGCCCTGTATCTCAAGCATGCCGGCTCGGACTACGACGCCGGCCTGGAAGACGGGCAGGACGAGGACGACGCCGACGCGCCGCAGGCCAAGGCGGCGGACGGCGGGGAGGCGCCGGCTCCCGAGGTTCTGACGGAAATCGAAGCCTTGGCCGCCGCCGGTCCCGACCGGCTGGCAGGCGTGGATGAAGACCGCTATGCCCAGTACAACCAGGCGCTGGATGCGCAACTCGCCAAGTTGGCCGGCGACATCGCGGCCGAGGAAGACGGCTTCAAGGCCAAGTACCATTTTGATCCCGCGCAATCCATAGACCCTTCCGAACTGATGGAAGACCTGGACGCGGAGATCGCCGACGCCGAGGAATACATAGGCGAACTCGAATTCGAGCTGTCGCAGTTCGTGGACATGCAGCAGGTCAAAGCCTGGCTCAAGGCCATGAAGCAGCAGCTGGCGGCCACGCGCCGGCGCGAAGGGCGGGGCTGAGGCTCAGGCGGCCGGACGCCGCGCGACCGGCACCACCTTCATCACCGGCGCGGCCGTCTTGCCTGCATCGGCCCGCGGCCGGATCATCATCGGGAAGAAGCGCCACAGGTACAGCGCGAAGGCCAGCGCCCAGGCGGTCGCCGAGGCATGCAGCAAGCCTATGGTGGCGGCGGTCGGCAGCAGGGCGGCCAGGCGCAGCAGCGCCGCCAGGATCATCAGCGCATAGCTCAGCACCATGCTGCGATCGGTCTGCAGCGGCCGGCCCAGGTGGCCGAGCGCGGTGCGCGTGACCATGCCCAGGATCAGCACCGAGAATCCGGCCACGCCGATCACGTGGGCCGGCCAGGCGGGCCGCAGCACATAGCCGGCCAATTGCGCCGCGCCCACCAAGAGGCCCATGCCCAGGCCGCCATACCCCGCGTACAGGATCCATAGCAGCGGCACCTTGCGCACCGCCCAGGGCTTCCACGATATCCATTGCGCCAGGGCGATCAGGCCGGTCGCGGCCAGCGCCAGCGCGGCAGCCTGCGGCTGGCCGGCAAGCAGGCAGGCGATGGCGACGATGCCCGTGCCCAGCTGCCAGTGGCCGCTGCGGGTGTGCGGCGGGATGTCCAGCCCCGCCACGGCGCGCTTGGCGAAGAAGGGGATGACGCGGCGCGCGATCAGCAAGGTCAGCACCGCCATGCATAACAGGCCGGCGTTGAAGTAGCGCATCAGCGCGAAGTAGTCGCCCTGGACCGAGGCCCAGAGGTAGAGCGCGTTGGTGGCGGCCAAACCCAGCAGCAGGAAGGGAATGCCGTAATTGCGCTGATTGCGCGTGACGGCGACGGCGCGGCCCAGCGCGCCCGCGGCCCACAGGAAGAACAGCAGATCGGCCGCCGCAGCCACCACGAAGGCCGTGCGTCCGGGCACGAGATAGCCCGCGCGCGCCACGATCCACACCGCGCACAGCACCGCCAGCGGCGTGCCCCGCAAGGGGTTCTTGCCGGTCCAGTTGGCGCCCGCCGTCAGCAGGAAACCCACGGCGATGGTGGCGACGAAGCCCCACAGCATCTCGTGCGCATGCCAGAACATGCCGTTCAACACGCCTGTCAGGCGCGCCGGCGCATGCACCCATAGCAGCACGGACGCCAGCGCCCAGAAGCAGCCGGCCAGGTATAGCGGCCGGAAGCCCATTTCCGTGAAGGCGCTCCATTGGGGCCGCGGGCGGGGCGGGGCAGCGGCGGGTTCTTCGATGCTAAGCAGCGTGCTCATGAGGGTCGTCGCGCCGCCGTTTCGGCTACGCATTTAAAGGTGTATTTGAAATGCATATTAATGCGTCCGGCGCCTTGCCGCCAGCGCGGCCGCTTGATCCAGCGCAAGCCGGGCCGGCAAGAAAGGGGTGACTAGTCACATCGGCAAGGGGCTTCTGGTCGGCTGGCGAATGGTCCTGGAGGCGCGCCGTCCCTAGGCTAGCCACATGTCTTCGTGAGTAAAGCGAGAGTAACCATGGCAGCAAGTCATTCCTCGGCCGGCGCGCCGATGCGGGTTCTGATTTCAAGCACGTTCGCCTTCACCATCTGTTTCGCGGTGTGGATGATCTTCGCGGTGCTGGGGATTCCCATCAAGGCGCAGCTGGGTCTGTCCGAAACCGAGTTCGGCCTGCTGGCCGCCATGCCGGTGCTGACCGGTTCGCTGGTGCGGGTGCCGCTGGGCATCTGGACCGACCGCTACGGCGGCCGTCCGGTGTTCTTCATCCTGATGCTGCTGGCAGTAGTGCCGATCTGGCTGCTGTCCTATGCCACCGAGTATTGGCAGTTCCTGGTGCTGGCGCTGTTCGTCGGCCTGACGGGCGGCTCGTTCTCGGTGGGCACGCCCTATGTGGCGCGCTGGTTCCCGCGCAATAAGCAGGGCCTGGCGATGGGCGTGTTCGGCGCCGGCAACTCGGGTTCGGCCATCACCAAGTTCGTGGCCCCCGCGCTGATCGCGGCGGCGGGCGGCGCCTGGGTCATCGTGCCCCAGGTCTATGCGGTGGCGCTCCTGGTCACCGCCATCCTGTTCTGGCTGTTCTCTTCTTCCGACCCCGCTCATCGCGTCAAGAGCGGCGCCAGCCTGTCGGCCCAGATGGCCATGCTGAAGGACCCGCGCGTCTGGCGCTATTGCCAGTACTACTCGGTGGTGTTCGGCGGCTACGTGGCGCTGGCGCTGTGGATGACCAAGTACTACATCGGCGAATACGGCTTCGACATGAAGCTGGCCGCGCTGCTGGCGGCGTGCTTCTCCCTGCCCGGCGGCGTGCTGCGCGCGGTGGGCGGCTGGATCTCCGACCGCTACGGCGCCTACAAGACCACCTGGTGGGTGATGTGGGTGTGCTGGGTGGCGTTCTTCCTGCTGAGCTATCCGCAGACGGAATTCACCATCGTGACGGCCAATGGCCCGCGCAGCTTCGGCATCGCGCTGGGACCGGTCACCTTCACCGTGCTGCTGTTCGTGGTCGGCATCGCCATGGCCATCGGCAAGGCCTCGGTCTTCAAGTTCATCTCGGACGAGTTCGGCGAAAACATCGGCGCGGTCTCTGGCATCGTCGGCCTGGCCGGGGGCTTGGGCGGTTTCGTGCTGCCGATCATGTTCGGGGTGCTGCTGGACCTGACGGGCATCCGCTCCAGCGCCTTCATGCTGTTGTACGGCACCGTCTGCGTCTCGCTCATCTTCATGCACTTCAGCTTCCGGCCCGAAAGCGCGGCCATTGCGCGGCAACACGCCGTCTCTCCCACCACCACGTCCTGAGGGTTTCCCTATGTCTTCCACTCAAGTCCTTGCGCGCTGGGAGCCGGATAATCCCGGCTTCTGGAAGCAGACCGGCGCCCGCGTCGCCAACCGCAATCTCTGGATCTCCATTCCGGCGCTGATGCTGGCGTTCAGCATCTGGATGCTGTGGAGCGTGGTTGTCGTCAACCTGGATCGCGCCGGCTTCATGCTGTCCAAGAACCAGATGTTCTGGCTGACGGCGCTGCCCGCGCTGTCGGGCGCGACCCTGCGCATCTTCTATTCCTTCCTGGTGCCGGTCTTCGGCGGGCGCAAGTGGACGGCCATCTCCACGGCCTCGCTGCTGATTCCGGCGCTGGGCATGGGCTTTGCCTTGCGCGACCCGACCACCACCTTTCCGACCCTGCTGATCCTGGCGCTGCTGTGCGGCCTGGGCGGCGGCAACTTCAGCTCCAGCATGGCCAACATCAGCTTCTTCTTCCCCAAGGAGAAGAAGGGCCTGGCCACCGGGCTGAACGCCGGCATCGGCAACCTGGGCGTGTCGCTGGTGCAGTTCGTGGTGCCGGTGGTCATCTCCATCGGCGTGTTCGGCGTGGCCGGGGGCGAGCCGCAGGTGATCAATGCCAACGGCGCGCAGCAGAACCTGTGGCTGCAGAACGCCGGCTTCATCTGGGTGATCCCGATCGCGCTGGCCTCGATTGCCGCCTGGTTCGGCATGAACGACATCGCCGACGCCCGCGCCTCGTTCGCGGACCAGGCCGTCATCTTCAAGCGCAAGCACAACTGGCTGATGTGCTGGCTGTACGTGGGCACCTTCGGCTCGTTCATCGGCTTCTCGGCAGGCTTCGCCATGCTGACCAAGACGCTGTTCCCGCAGGTCGATCCCATGGCCTATGCCTTCCTCGGCCCGCTGGTGGGTTCGTTGACGCGGCCTTTCGGGGGTTGGGTGTCGGACAAGCTGGGTGGCGCGCGGGTCACGCTGTTCACGTTCGCGGCCATGATCGTCGCGGTGCTGGGCGTGGTGACGTTCCTGCCGGTCGCCGGGCAGGCGGGCAACTTCAACGGCTTCCTGGCCATGTTCATCGTGCTGTTTGCGCTGACCGGCGTGGGCAACGGTTCGACCTTCCGCATGATTCCCGTGATCTTCCTGCGCGAACGCACGCAGGCCGCCGAGGGTAAGGGCGCCGCGGCGCAGAAGCAGGCCCTGGCGGACGCCGCCAAAGAGTCCGCCGCGGTGCTGGGCTTCTCGGGCGCGATCGGCGCATACGGCGGCTTCTTCATCCCGCGCAGCTTCGGCACCTCGCTGGAAATGACCGGCAGCGTGCAGGCCGCCCTGTATTGCTTCATTGGCTTCTACGCCACCTGCATGGTCATCACCTGGTGGTACTACGCCCGCCGCAATGCGCCGGTGCCTTGCTAGAGCGAAACGGACGCGGCCGGAGTGACTAGTCATTCTGCCGCGCCCGGCCTGTGCCACCGGCGAATGGTCGGGCAGGCGGGCCGCGCCCACAATGGATTCAACAGCATTGATCGCAGTACGCGCCGGCCGGACCGGCGCTCTTGGAGAATAGAGAATGAGCCATTTTCTGGACCGCTTGAAGTTCATGTCGCGGGTGAAGTCCACCTTCGCGGACGGTCACGGCGAAACGGTCAACGAGGACCGCAAGTGGGAAAACGCCTACCGCGCCCGCTGGCAGCATGACAAGGTGGTGCGTTCGACCCACGGCGTGAACTGCACGGGCTCCTGCTCCTGGAAGGTCTACGTCAAGAACGGCCTGATCACCTGGGAAACGCAGCAGACCGACTATCCGCGCACGCGGCCGGACCTGCCCAACCATGAACCCCGCGGCTGTCCGCGAGGCGCCTCCTACAGCTGGTACGTCTACTCGGCGCAGCGCGTGAAGTATCCGATGATCCGCGGCCGCCTCATGGAAATGTGGCGCGAGGCCCGCAAGACCATGGACCCGATCGCGGCCTGGGAATGGATCAGCCAGGATCCCAAGCGCGCCAAGCGCTACAAGGCCGTGCGCGGACTGGGCGGCTTCGTGCGCGCCGATTGGGATACGGCGATGGAAATCGTGGCCGCCGCCAACGCGCTGACGATCAAGAAGTTCGGCCCTGACCGCGTGATCGGGTTTTCGCCGATCCCGGCCATGTCCATGGTCAGCTACGCCGCCGGCGCGCGCTACCTCAGCCTGCTGGGCGGCGCCTGCCTGAGCTTTTACGACTGGTACTGCGACCTGCCGCCCGCCAGCCCGCAGATCTGGGGCGAACAGACCGACGTGCCGGAATCGGCCGACTGGTACAACTCGACCTACCTGATGGTGTGGGGCTCCAACGTGCCTCAGACCCGCACGCCGGACGCGCACTTCTACACCGAGGTCCGCTACAAGGGCACCAAGACGGTGGCCGTGTCCAGCGACTTCGGCGAAATGGTCAAGTTCGGCGACATCTGGCTGGCGCCCAAGCAGGGCACCGACGCCGCGCTGGCCATGGCCATGGGCCATGTGATCCTGAAGGAATTCCACCTGTCGGGCGCTTCGGACTACTTCCGCGACTACGTGCGGCGCTACACCGACATGCCGATGCTGGTGCTGCTGCAGGAGCGCGACGGCTTTTATGCGCCCGACCACTTCCTGCGCGCCTCGCATCTGGACGGCGCCCTGGGCGAGCAGAACAACCCCGACTGGAAGACGCTGGTGCTGGACGCCAAGAGCGGCGATCTGGTTGCGCCCAATGGCAGCATCGGCTTTCGCTGGGGCGAGGGCGCGGTCAACGGCGGCGAGAAGGTCGGCCGCTGGAACCTGGAATCCAAGGACGGCGGCAGCGGCCGCGAAATCGAGCCCACGCTGAGCCTGCTGGAGCAGTCCGACGCCGTGGTCGGCGTGGGCTTCCCGTACTTCGGCAGCGAGCATGGCGAGCTGCAGGTGCGCAACGTGCCGGCGCGCCGCATCCGCCTGGCCGACGGCAGCGAGGCCCTGGTGGCCACGGTGTACGACCTGCAGATGGCCAATTACGGCCTGGACCGCGGCCTGGGCGGCGGCAACGTCGCCAGTTCCTATGACGATGACGTGCCGTACACGCCCGCCTGGCAGGAAAAGCACACCGGCGTGCCGCGCGCGCAGGTGATCCAGGTGGCGCGCGAGTTCGCGCAGAACGCCCACGACACCGAAGGCAAGTCCATGGTGATCGTCGGCGCCGGCCTGAACCACTGGTACCACATGGACATGATCTACCGCGGCATCATCAACATGCTGATGATGTGCGGCTGCGTGGGCAAGAGCGGCGGCGGCTGGGCGCACTACGTGGGCCAGGAAAAGCTGCGTCCGCAGTTCGGCTGGGCCCCGCTGGCCTTCGCCGCGGACTGGGTCCGTCCGCCGCGCCAGATGAACGGCACCTCGTTCTTCTACGCGCACACCAGCCAGTGGCGCCATGAAAAGCTGAACGTCCAGGAAATCCTGGGCCCGACGGCCGACCGCGGCCGCTACGGCGACCTCAGCATGATCGACCTGAATGCCCGCGCCGAGCGCATGGGCTGGCTGCCGTCGGCGCCGCAATTGCGCACCAATCCGCTGGACGTGGTGGCGCAGGCCGAAAGCCAGGGCAAGGATCCGGTGGCGTTCGTCGCCGAACAGCTCAAGTCGGGCGAATTGCGCATGTCCTGCGAGGACCCGGACGACCCCGCCAACTTCCCGCGCAACATGTTCGTGTGGCGCTCCAACATCCTGGGCTCCAGCGGCAAGGGCCACGAGTACTTCCTGAAGTACCTGCTGGGCACGCAGAACGCGGTGTTCGGCGACGAAGCCGAGGCGATCAAGCCGACCGAGGTGACCTATCAGGAAGACGCGGCCGAAGGCAAGCTGGACCTGCTGACGGTGCTGGACTTCCGCATGAGCACCACCTGCCTGTACGGCGACATCGTGCTGCCCACGGCCACCTGGTACGAAAAGGACGACCTCAATACCTCGGACATGCACCCGTTCATCCATCCGCTGAGCGAAGCCGTGCAGCCTTTGTGGGAAAGCAAGACCGACTGGGAAATCTACAAGCTGCTGGCCAAGAAATTCAGCGAGATCGGCGGCCCCTATCTGGGCAAGCGCCGCGACGTGGTGCTGACCCCGCTGATGCACGACACCCCCGGAGAGCTGGGCCAGGCCTTCGAGCCCAAGGACTGGAAGCTGGGCGAATGCGACCTGGTCCCGGGCAAGACCGCGCCCAACATGACCGTGGTCGAGCGCGATTACAACGACATCTACCGCAAGTTCACCTCGGTGGGGCCGCTGCTGGACAAGCTGGGCAATGGCGGCAAGGGCATCAACTGGAACACCGAGCACGAAGTGCACGAGCTGGCCGGCATCAACGAGGCCGTGACCGAGCCGGGCGTGAGCCAGGGCCGGCCCAAGCTGGACACCGCCATCGACGCGGCCGAGATGATCCTGACCTTCGCGCCCGAGACCAATGGCCACGTGTCGGTCAAGGCCTGGGAGGCCTTGAGCAAGATCACCGGGCGCGAGCACGCGCACCTGGCCATTGGCCGCGAGCACGACAAGATCCGCTTCCGCGATATCCAGGCGCAGCCGCGCAAGATCATTTCCGCGCCCACCTGGTCGGGCCTGGAAAGCGAAGAGGTCAGCTACAACGCCGGCTATACCAACGTGCATGAACTGATCCCATGGCGCACCCTGACGGGCCGCCAGCAGTTCTACCAGGACCACCGCTGGATGCTGGACTTCGGCGAAGGCTCCTGCGTGTACAAGCCGGCCATCGACACCAAGACGGTGGCGCCCATGCTGGGCCGCTACCCGAACGGCGAGAAGGAACTGGTCCTGAACTGGCTGACGCCGCACCAGAAGTGGGGCATCCACAGCACGTACTCGGACAACCTGCGCATGCTCACGCTCAGCCGCGGCGGTCCCCACGTGTGGATTTCGGAAGCCGAGGCCAAGCAGGCCGGGCTGGTCGACAACGACTGGGTCGAAGTCTTCAACGTCAACGGCACCCTGACGGCGCGGGTGGTGGTGAGCCAGCGCGTGCCGGTGGGCATGTGCCTGATGTACCACGCGCAGGAAAAGATCGTGAACGTGCCCGGCGCCGAAACCAGCGGCAAGCGCGGCGGCATCCATAACTCGGTCACGCGCACGGTGCTCAAGCCCACGCACATGATCGGCGGCTATGCCCAGCAGGCCTATGGCTTCAATTACTACGGCACGGTGGGCGCCAACCGCGACGAGTTCGTGGTGCTGCGCAAGATGAAGAAGGTGGACTGGCTGGAAGGTCCGCTGGTCGAAACGCAACAAGAAGAGAAGCAATCATGAGGATACGCGCCCAAATCGGCATGGTGCTGAACCTGGACAAGTGCATCGGCTGCCACACTTGCTCGGTCACCTGCAAGAACGTCTGGACCAGCCGCGACGGCGTCGAGTACGCCTGGTTCAACAACGTGGAAACCAAGCCCGGCATCGGCTATCCCAAGGAATGGGAGAACCAGGAGAAGTGGAAGGGCGGCTGGAAGCGTACTGCCGCCGGCAAGCTGGAACCGCGCCAGGGCGGCAAGCTGCGCATCCTGGCCAACCTCTTCGCCAACCCGAACCTGCCGCAGATCGACGACTACTACGAGCCGTTCACCTTCGACTACGAGCACCTGCAGAAGGCGCCCCTGTCGCAGACCCCGCCCACCGCGCGTCCGGTGTCGGTGCTGACCGGCAAGAAGATGGACAAGATCCATTGGGGCCCGAACTGGGAAGACGACCTGGGCGGCGAGTTCAGCTCGCGCAGCCGCGACGCCTTGTTCGAGGGCGTGCAGAAGGAGATGTACTCGACCTTCGAGAACACCTTCATGATGTACCTGCCGCGCCTGTGCGAGCACTGCCTGAACCCGGCCTGCGTGGCCTCGTGCCCCTCGGGCTCGATCTACAAGCGCGAGGACGACGGCATCGTGCTGGTCGACCAGGACAAGTGCCGCGGCTGGCGCATGTGCATCTCGGGCTGCCCGTACAAGAAGATCTACTACAACTGGAGCAGCGGCAAGGCCGAGAAGTGCACCTTCTGCTATCCGCGCATCGAGGCAGGCCAGCCCACGGTGTGCTCGGAAACCTGCGTGGGCCGCATCCGCTACCTGGGCGTGATGCTGTATGACGCCGACCAGATCGAGCACGCCGCGTCCACCGCCAACGAACAGGACCTGTACCAGTCGCAGCTCGACCTGTTCCTGGATCCGCATTCGCCCGAAGTGATCGCCGCCGCGCGCGAGCAAGGCATCCCGGAGTCCTGGCTGGAAGCCGCCCGCAAGTCGCCGGTCTACAAGATGGCGGTGGAGTGGCGCGTCGCCTTCCCGCTGCATCCGGAGTACCGCACCTTGCCCATGGTCTGGTACATCCCGCCGCTGTCGCCCATCCAGACGGCTGCCGAGTCCGGCCAGATGCCGAGCCGCACGGTGGGCAAGAGCGCCATGATTCCCGATGTGTCCAGCCTGCGCATTCCGGTGCGCTACCTGGCCAACCTGCTGACGGCGGGCAAGGAAGCGCCGGTGCTGCAGGCGCTGGAACGCATGCTGGCCATGCGCGCCTACAAGCGCTCCGAGACCGTGCACGGCGAACGCGACACCGCCTTGCTGGACCAGGTGGGGCTGACGGAGGCGACGGTGCAGGACATGTACAAGATCATGGCCATCGCCGACTACGAGGACCGCTTCGTGGTGCCCAGCAGCCACAAGGAAGTGGTCGAGGACAGCTTCAACGAGAAGGGCAGCTGCGGCTTCACCTTCGGCAATGGCTGCTCGGGCGGGGTGTCGGAAGGCACCTTGTTCGGACGCAAGCCCCAGGGCAGCGAGATCTTCATCGAGATGCCGAAATCCCGCAAGAAGGCCGCTTCGGTCTAGGCAAGGAGAAAACCATGAGTCTGTACCGCCTGCTTTCCGCCTTGCTGTGCTACCCCGAGCCCGAGCTGCTGGACGCGCTGGGCGAGGTCGAAGCCGCCCTGGCCGACCATCCCGACGCCGAGGAAACCCTGCAGCCGCTGATCGGCTACCTGGCCACCAATGACCTGATCGCGCTGCAAGAGAACTACGTCGCCACCTTCGACCGCAACCGCTCGCATTCGCTGCACCTGTTCGAGCACGTGCACGGCGAAAGCCGCGATCGCGGCCAGGCCATGGTGGACCTGCTGGACACCTACCGCGAGCATGGCTTCGAACCGGTGGTGTCCGAACTGCCTGACCACGTGCCGCTGTTCCTGGAATTCCTGGGCGTGATCGACCCGGCCCAGGCCCAGGACCTGCTGGACGAGGCCATCCACGTGCTGGCCGCCATCGGCGCGCGCCTGGCCAAGGGCGAAAGCCCCTACGCCTGCATCTTCGCGGTGCTGCGCGCGCAGTCCCGGGTGATTCCGCGCGAACAGACCGAGGCGCCCGTGCGCGACATGGACGAGGCGATGGAAACGTTCGGCACCGGACCGGACGGCGTGGAACCTCTGCTGCGGCCCTTCTCGGGCGATGGCGCGCAGACCGTGCGCTTCTATCCCCGCGCGCCCGCGGCTCATTAAATCTTCAGGACGACGCATCATGAACTCCCTGAATCAGTTCTTCTTCGGCATCTATCCCTATATCGCGCTGACGATATTCCTGCTGGGCAGCCTCGTGCGCTTTGAACGCGAGCAATACACCTGGAAGACGGACAGCTCGCAGCTGCTGCATCGCGGACAACTGCGCCTGGGCAACATCCTGTTCCACATCGGCATCCTGGGCCTGTTCTTCGGGCACCTGGTGGGCCTGCTGACGCCCGTGGTGGTGTGGGACACGCTGGGCGTATCGCACACGCTGAAGCAGACGGTGGCCATGGTGGCCGGCGGCGTCATGGGCGGGCTGTGCCTGATCGGCCTCCTGATCCTGATCCACCGCCGCCTGAGCGACCCGCGCATCCGCGCCACTACGCGGCCCGGCGACAAGCTGCTGCTGCTGTGGATCCTGGTCACTTTGCTGCTGGGCCTGTCCACCATCGCGCTGTCGGCCGGCCACATGGACGGTGAAATGATGGTGCGCCTGATGACCTGGGCGCAGCACATCGTCACTTTTCAAGGCGACGCGGCCAGCCATGTCGCCGACGTGCCGCCGCTGTTCAAGGCGCACCTGTTCATGGGCCTCACGCTGTTCGTGATCTTCCCGTTCACGCGCCTGGTCCACGTCTGGAGCGGCTTCGCCTCGGTCGGCTACCTGGGTCGCGCCTGGCAGCTGGTCCGCCCGCGTTGATTCCCTGCACCAGGACTAGGAGCCGAACATGCCTGTCATCGTCAATGGCGTCGAACTGAACGACGCGGATCTGGAACGCGAACTGCCGCTGCATGCAGAGGCCGCCAATCCCATGCGCGAGGCGATCACCGCCCTGGTGCTGCGCCGCGTGTTGTTGGACGAGGCCGGCCGGCTGGGCCTGGACGCCGCGGACGAGGAGGGCGCCATCGGCGCCTTGCTGGCCCGCGAAGCGCCCGCGCCCGTAGCCGACGAGGCCGCCTGCCGCCGCTTCTATCAGATGCATCCGCAGCGCTTCATGGTGGGCGAGCTGATCGAGGCCGACCACATCCTGTTCCAGGTCACGCCAGGCGTGAACCTGGACATGCTGCGGGCGCATGCCAACGTGGTGCTGGCCGAGCTGATGGAAGACCCTTCGCGCTTTGCGGAGGTGGCGCGCGAGCAATCGAACTGCCCGTCCGCCGCCCTGGGCGGCAGCCTGGGACAGCTGGGCCGGGGCGACACGGTGCCGGAGTTCGAGCGGGCGGTCTTTGCGCTACCCGCCGGCGGCCTGTTGCCGCAATTGCTGGAAACCCGCCACGGCCTGCATATCGTGCGGGTGACGCGACGCATCGAAGGCCGCATGCAGCCCTACGAGCATGTGGACAAGCAGATCGCAGCCGCGCTGTCGTCCATGAGCCGCGACACCGCCTGGCGCCAGTACGCCAAGCTGCTGGTCGAACGCGCCGACATCCAGGGCATAGATTTGCAGGGCGAGGAGCCCGAGCGCGTCTACAGCGGGAGCGCCGCATGATGGACGAGCCGGCTGCGGGAGCTCTAACGGATGGCTACGGACGCCGCATCGACTATCTGCGCGTCTCCGTCACGGACCGCTGCGACCTGCGTTGCAGCTACTGCCTGCCCAAGGATTTCAAGGGCTTCGAAATCCCCGCCAATTGGCTGCGCCACGAAGAAATGGCGCGCTTGGTGGGGCTGTTCGTCGGCCTGGGCGTGAGCAAGGTCCGGCTGACCGGCGGCGAGCCCCTGCTGCGCCGGGGGGTGGCCGGACTGGCCGGCGTCATCGCCGCCATGCCGGGACTGCAGGACTTGTCCGTATCCACCAACGGCACCCAACTGGTCCGCCATGCGCAGGACCTGCGCGCCGCCGGCGTGGACCGGCTGAACATCAGCCTGGACACGCTGGACGCCGCCGCCTTCAGCCAGATCACCGGCCGGGATTGCCTGGAATCGGTGCTGGCGGGGCTGGCCGCGGCCAAGGAAGCGGGCTTCGCGCCCATCAAGCTCAACAGCGTGGTGCATGCCGCCACGCCCGAGGCCGAAGTGCGCAGGCTGCTGGACTACGCGGTGGCGCAGGGCTTCGTGCTGCGCCTGATCGAGCCCATGCCCATGGGCAGCTGCGGCCAGGGGTACGCCCACACCGACTTGAACGCCATGGGCGCGCGGCTGGCGGCCGACGCCGGCCTGGTGCCCGCCCTGGGCGGCGCGGGCGCGGGGCCGGCGCGCTACTGGACCCCGGGCCAAGGGACGCCCGTGCTGGGCGTGATCACCCCCATGTCGCGCCATTTCTGCGCGAGCTGCAACCGCGTCAGGCTGGGCGTGGACGGCACCCTGTACCTGTGCCTGGGCCAGGAAGACCAGGTGCCGCTGGGCCGCCTGCTGCGCGCGGGCGCCAGCGATGCCGAACTGATCCAGGCGATCCGGGCCGGCATCGCCGCCAAGCCGGAACGCCATGATTTCGTGACCCGTCCGGAACGCATCGTGCGCTTCATGGCGCAGACGGGAGGCTGACATGCGCGATATCGAACGGCTGGTCGACGGCTTCCAGCGCTTCCAGCAGCAGTACTACGAGGACGCGCCATCGCTTTACCGCAATCTCTGCGAAGGCCAGCACCCCAGCACCTTGCTGGTGGGTTGCTGCGATTCGCGGGTGGATCCGGCCATGCTGCTGGGCTGCGACCCGGGCGACATCTTCACGGTGCGCAACGTCGCCAACCTGGTGCCGCCGGCCAGCACGGACCGCGGCCTGCAAGGCGTGCTGGCCGCGATACAGTTTGCGGTGGAGCAGCTGCAGGTCAGCCGCGTCATCGTGCTAGGCCACGCCCACTGCGGCGGCATACGGGCGCTGATGGACCGGCGCACCCGGGGCGACGGCGAGACCGATTACCTGGAGCGCTGGATGGACATCGCCGAACCGGCCCGCAGGCAGGTGCTGCAGCAGATGCCGCAGGCGACCGCCGCCGAACGCCGGCGCGCCTGCGAGCAGGCTTCCATCCTGATTTCGCTGCGCAACCTGGAGGAGTTGCCTTTCGTGCGGCGCGCGGTGGAGGCGGGCAGCCTGACCCTGCACGGCTGGTATTTCGACCTGGTGGCGGGCGCTTTGCTGGCATACTCGGCGCGGGCGGATGCCTTCCTGCCCATCGTATGCCCATTGTTCACGGAGCTTGCATGACCCCAGTTTTCGGCATCGCCGGCCGTTCCGGCAGCGGCAAGACCACCCTGATCGAGGCGATGCTGCCGCTGCTGGCCGCGCGCGGCCTGCGGGTCAGCGTCATCAAGCACAGCCACCACGACTTTCAGATGGAGCCGCCCGGCAAGGACAGCGCGCGCTTCCGCCAGGCGGGCGCGCTGGAGGTGATGGTGGCCTCGCCGTTCCGCTACGCCATCGTGCACGAACTGCGCGACGCGCCCGAACCTTCGCTTGAGGAACAGCTGGCGCGCCTGTCGCCGGCCGACCTGGTGCTGGTCGAAGGCTTCAAGCAGGCCGCGATCCCGCGCCTCGAGGTATATCGGCCCGCGCTGGGCAAACCGCCCCTGCATGCGGACGACAGCAGTTTCCTGGCGGTGGCGACCGATGCGCCTCTGGATACCGGTTTGCCCTGCCTGCCGGTCAACCAGCCGGCGGAAATCGCCGATTTCATCTGCCGCGCCGTGGGACTGGCTTGAGGGTCGGCGGCCGGAGCAGGGCGCGCAGCGGCTACACTGGAACCCGCAGCATTCCTCGAGCAAGACCGCGTTGAAATCCATGAAGCCCACCGATACCGCCGCCGCCGCCGACGGCCTGCCTTCGCCCAGGCATCGACTGTCCACGCGCATCGTCATCAGCTCCCTGGTGGCGCTGGTGGTGGTGCTGTCCATGGTCAGCTGGACGCTGTGGCTGTCCTGGCAGTTGGAAGGCGCGGGCGCGGCCATCAACGATACGGGCAGCCTGCGCATGCGGGCCAACCGCGTGGCGGTGGAGCTGATGCGTCCGCAGGCCGGGCGCGAGTTCCGTACCAATGAGCAAGTTCAGCTCATGGATGACACGATTGCGCGGCTGGCTCGCGGCAATCCGGCGCGCCCGCTGTTCATCCCCAACGACGAGGCCATCCGCAAGCAATGGCACGACGTGGCCGCCTATTGGTACGACATCATGAAGCCGGCCGCCACGCGCGCCCTGGCGCAGCCGGATGCCGCCGCCTATCTGGAAACCTTGCCGGAATTCGTGGCGCGGGCCGACACACTGGTGCGCATGATCGAACAGGACAACGCCGGCAAGACCACCTCGCTGCGCCTGTCGCAGGGCGTGCTGGCGGCCATCGCCAGCGCCGGCACGCTGGCGATGATCTACCTGCTGTATCTGTGGATCATTTCGCCGGTGCTGCGCCTGCGCGACGGTCTGCAACGCATGGCGGCCAGGGAATTCAGCACCCGGCTGCCGGTGGAAAGCCAGGACGAGTTCGGCGTGCTGGCGCGCGGCTACAACCGAATGGCCGATGAATTGCAGGACCTGTACACCGGCCTGGAGCGGCGCGTCGAAGAAAAGACCGCACAGCTGGCCGCGCAGAACCGCGATATCGGCGCGCTCTACGACATGGCCGCCTTCCTGAACCAGCCCAACGAGATCGAGGCGCTGTGCGATGGCTTCCTGCGGCGCGTGATGCTGCAGTTCGACGCCGAAGGCGGCAGCATCCGCGCGCTCGACCCCAACAACGAGAAGCTCAATCTGATGGTGTCGGTGGGGCTGTCCGACGAACTGGTCGAATCCGAGCATTGCATGCAGGTGAACGACTGCTATTGCGGCGTCGCCACGCGGCAGGCCGGGGTCATCGTCATCCAGGATTTCCGCGAGTCGCCGCCGACCATGGAACTGAACTGCCAGCGCGACGGCTTTGCCAGCGTGGCCGTGTTCCGCATCGTCACTCGCGACGAGGTGCTGGGCTCGTATTCCCTGCATTTCCGCCAGCAGCGCCGCCTGTCGCCGGCGGAATCGCAATTGCTGGAAACGCTGGGCCAGCATCTGGGCGTGGCCCTGGACAACCGCCGCCTGAGCGCCCAGGCGCGGCAGCTGGCGGTGGTGCGCGAGCGCGGCCTGGTGGCGCAGGGGCTGCACGACAGCCTGGCCCAGGGCCTGAACTTCCTGAACCTGCAGTTGCAGATGCTGGACGCGGCGGTCAAGCGCGGCGATCAGGCGGAGATCGACGAGATCCTGCCGCTGTTGCGCACCGGCGTGGACGAAAGCTACCAGGACGTGCGCGAACTGCTGACCAACTTCCGCACCAAGCTGTCGCAGGGCGACCTGCAGGCGGGCATCGAAGATACCGTGGCCCGCTTTCGGCGCCAGACCGGTATCGAAACCGAATTGCGCTTCGCGCCCGGCGCGGGCGCGCCGTTGTCGCCCGATGAGCAGTTGCAGGTGCTGTTCATCCTGCAAGAGGCCTTGTCCAACGTGCGCAAGCACTCCGAAGCCAGCCATGTGCGCATCGACGTCGCCAACGACCGCGACTTCAGCCTGGCCATCGCCGACGACGGCCAGGGCTACGACCCCGCCGAGGTGGCGGAGCGCGGCGAATCGCACGTAGGCCTGCATATCATGCGCGAGCGCGCCGCCCGCATACGCGCCGTGATAAAACTTGAATCGATGCCCGGCGCCGGCACCCGCGTCGCACTGACCCTGCCCGGCAGCGAACGCCAGGCCGCTTGAACTTTCCGACCATGCCCATCCGTATTCTCCTCGTCGACGACCACACCCTGTTCCGCTCCGGCGTGCGCCTGCTGCTGCAACGCCAGCCCGACTTCGAGGTCGTGGCCGAGGCTGGCGACGGCGTCGAGGGCCTGAAGCGCGCCAAGGAACTCAAGCCCGACGTGGTGCTGCTGGACCTCAACCTGCCCGGCCTGTCAGGGCTGGAAACGCTGCAACTGCTGACGCAGGAGTTGCCGTCCTGTGCGGTCATCATCCTGACGGTGTCGGAAGAGGCCGACGAACTGGGGCAGGCGCTGCGCGACGGCGCCCGCGGCTACCTGGTCAAGAACATCGATGCCGACGCCTTGACCGCCGCGATCCGCCGCGCCGCGGGCGGCGAGCCGGTCATCGCCGAGAGCATGACCGCCAAGCTGGTGGAACAATTCCGCGGGCAGGCCAGCCTGGCCGCGCAGGCGCCGCAGGCGGCGGGCAGCGCCGAGCGCCATCGCCTGACCGCGCGCGAGACCCAGATCGTGCAATGGCTGGCGCGCGGCGCCAGCAACAAGGTCATCGCCCGCGAACTGGACGTCAGCGAAAGCACGGTCAAGATCCACGTGCAGAACGTGCTCAAGAAACTGAACCTCACCAGCCGCGTGCAAGTCGCGGTGTATGCGGTCGAACACGGCCTGTACACGGAAGAATAGGCCGGCATGCCGCGTTCGGCAGGGGCCGTTTGATCTGCGACAAGGCCAGGGGCGTGGCGGCCCCATAGACTGGCCGGCATGGAAACTCGAACCTCTCCCCTGGAGCTCGTGGCCCCCGCCGGCAGCCTGGCCGCGCTGAAGGCCGCCATCGACGCCGGCGCCGACACCGTCTACCTCGGGCTCAAGAACGCCACCAACGCCCGCAACTTCGCCGGGCTCAACTTCACCGAAAGCGATATCCGCGCAGGCGTGGAACTGGCCCACAGCCGCGGGAGGCAGGTGCTGTTCGCCATCAACACCTTCGTGCAGGCGGGCAGGGCGCCCGAATGGCGCGCCGCCGTGGACGCCGCCCACGGCTTGGGCGCGGACGCGGTCATCATGGCCGACGCCGGGCTGCTGGCCTACGCCAGCGACCGCTATCCCGACCTGCGCCTGCACCTGTCGGTGCAGGGTTCCGCCACCCACGCCGACGCCATCGAGCTGATGAAGGAACAGTTCGGCATCCGCCGCGTGGTGCTGCCGCGCGTGCTGACGCTGGCCGAGATCGCGCGCATCTGCGCCAACGTCAGCGTCGAGGTCGAGGTGTTCGGCTTCGGCAGCCTGTGCGTCATGGCGGAAGGCCGCTGCCTGCTGTCGTCCTACGCCACCGGCGACTCCCCCAACAACAAGGGTGTCTGTTCGCCCGCGCACGCGGTGCGCTGGTCGGAACAGAACGGCCGCATGGACGCGCGCCTGAACGGCATCCTGATCGACCGCTACGAACCGGGCGAACCGGCCGCCTATCCCACCCTGTGCAAGGGGCGCTTCGACGTCGACGGCCAGGCCGACCACGCGTTGGAGGAACCCACCAGTCTGAACGCCATCGGCCTGTTGCCGCGACTGGCGGAGATGGGCGTGTCAGCCATCAAGATCGAAGGGCGGCAGCGCAGCCCGGCCTATGTCACCCAGGTGGTGTCGACTTTGCGCGCCGCATTGGACAGCGCGCATGCGGACGCTTCCCGCTTTTCGCCCCGTCCCGAGTGGAACGCCATGCTGGCGCGCCATTCCGAGGGTTCCCAAGTCACGCAAGGCGCATTCGAACGTCCATGGAAATGACATCTAGCACTTACCGGATATCGGTCGCACCGCTGCAGTACTACTGGTCACGCCAGCACACGCTGGATTTCTACGCGGCGCTGGCCGACAGCCCCGCGGACATCATCTATGTGGGCGAAACCGTCTGTAGCCGCAGGCACGAGCTGCGCGCCGAGGACTGGATGGAGCTGGCGCGCGACCTGCGCGCCGCGGGCAAGACGGTGGTGCTGTCCGGCCGCACGCTGATCGAGACCGGCGCCGAGGCCAGCGCGCTTAAAAAGCTTTGCGGGCAGGACGACTTCATGGTCGAAGCCGGCGAACTGGGCGCGGTGCGGCACCTGAACGGCCGCGCCTTCGTGGCGGGGCCGCATGTCAATGCCTATCACGGGGGCACCCTGGAATGGCTGGCCGGACGCGGCGCCGCGCGCTTCGTCGCGCCGCTGGAAATGGACAGCAAGACGCTGGCTCTTCTGATGGCGGAAAAGCCCGCCGGCCTGGAGGCGGAAGTCATGGTCTGGGGCCGCATGGCGCTGGCGTTTTCGGCGCGCTGCTTCACGGCGCGACATTTCCGCTTGAAGAAGGACGACTGCGGCTTTCGCTGCATCGAACATCCGGACGGGCTGGACATGCGCACGCGGGAGTCGAGCGATTTCCTGGCGATCAACGGCATCCAGGTGCAGTCCGGCGCCTGCCTGGACCTGCTGTCGCAGGCGCCGGCCCTGGCGGCCATGGGCGTGGAGGTGCTGCGCGTGAGTCCGCAATCGGTCGGCACGCTGGAGGCGATCGCTGCGTTGGATGCAACGCGGCGCGGCTTGGCGCCGGTGGAGGCGCAGCCTCCGGCGGGCATGGTCCGCTGCAATGGCTATTTCCATGGCAAGCCCGGCATCGACCTGTTGGAGGCGGCGGCATGAGCGCGGCGATCCAGGTGCCCGGCGTGTTCGCCAGGCTGGGCCGGCGTCTGCCCGCGCCGTTCGTCTCGCTGCACTTCACGGCCGGGCTGGAGCTGGCGCGGCGACTGAAATGGTTGACGCCGCCGTCTGAGCTGGAAGGCCGCAGCTTCGCCATCACGGTCGAGGACCTGGGCCTGCGCAGCAGCTTCGCGGTGCGCCAGGGCGCCTTTCGGCCGGCATGGAACGGCGCGGCCGCCGAATTGGAACTGGGCGCCAAGCTGGCCGATCTGCTGGCCCTGATGCGCTCGGAAACGGACGCCGATACCTTGTTCTTCCAACGCCGGCTGCGGATCTCGGGCGATACGGAGCTGGGGCTGATCGTCAAGAACTGGCTGGACGCGGCGCCACGGCCGGCGTGGTTGCAGGGCGCGGCGCGTTGACGGCGCAATGCCCGCCGTCGCCTGCGGGCATTGCGTGAATTCGCCAGGGATCGTGCTATACCGGGCGTCGTTGCCGCGGGGGAGCTTGGCGCTTTCCCAGGCGTGATCGGATGGAGGCAGCAATGCGGATCATGGTGGTGGGCGCCAGCAAGGGACTGGGCAGGGCATTCGTGGAGGGACTGGGCAAGGATGCCGCGCTGATGGTGGGCGTAGCCCGCCGCGCGCCGCAGGATATCGCCGCGGCGTCTGGCTGCGAACTGCGCTGGATCGAGGCCGACCTGTCACGGCCCGAGGCTGCTGTCGAGCAGATCGCCGCGCAGGCGCCGGATGAACTCGATGCCATCCTCTACAACCTGGGCGTGTGGGAAGAACACGCCTTCAGCGAGCATTATGACTTCCTGGCGGACTCGCCCAGGGAAATCGCGCGCATGGTCGACATCAACGTCACCGCCACCATTCTGTTGCTGCAACGGCTGATTCCCCGCGTCCTCGGCGCGCGCAAGCCGCAGGTCATCCTGACCGGCTCCACCTCGGGACTGGCCGGCAGCGGCCGCCCGGAAGTGACCTTCGGCGCGTCCAAGTACGCGCTGCGCGGCATCGCCGACGCCTTGCGCGAGAGCTTCAGGGCGCGCAGGCTGGCGGTGACCTGCCTGCAATTGGGCTACCTGAACACGCAAGACGGCATGGACCTGCCGCGCGACGAAGCCAGCCAGCGGGGAGAGCGCGGCCTGATACCCGTGCACGACGTGGTGGCGATGACGCGCGCGCTGCTGAATCTGTCCGATGCGTCGTTCGTGCGGGAATTGGTGATGCCGGCGCTGATGGACGAACGGTTCTGAGGCGGGTCCGGCAGCCAGCGGCGGCATGCCGGCTTCAAACACGGCCGCTCTTGCCCTCCATGGCGCGGGCCACGCGCGATAGCGCCAGGCTGGCCGCGAAGTACAGGGCGGCCACGGCCAGGTAGACCTCGACGTGGTACGGCCGCCAATCGGTGCCGGCGACCACCGCCTTCGCCGCGCCCAGCACGTCGAACACGCCGATGATGCTGACCAGCGAGGTGTCCTTGACCGCGCCCACGAACACGCCCAGGGCGGCAGGCGCGGCGATGCGGCGGGCCTGCGGCCAGATCACCGAACCATAGGCCATGGCTGCAGGCATGCCCAGCGCGCGCGCGGCCATCATCTGGCCGGGCGGTATGGCTTGCAGCGCGCCGCGCAGCACCTCCGCCAGCAGGCAGGCGGTGTGCAGCGTCAGCGCGGCCAGCGCCATGGCGAACTTGGACACGCCGCCGCCCAGCAGCATGGGCAGCACGAAGGATGCGAACAGCAGCTGTGTCACCAGCGGCACGCCGCGCACGGCTTCGATCAGGCCGGCGGCGGCCAGCGAGGCGCTGCGGTTGTGGCTACGGCGCAATAACGCAAGCGCGAAAGCCAGCGGCACGGCCGCGAGCAGGGCGGAGATGGCCAGGATCAATGTGACGAGCAGCCCGCCCCAGCGTTGCGGACCGATGGCGGCGCCGCCCCAAGGCCAGCCGGACAGCGCGCTGCTGGCCGCGACCAGCAGTACGGCGAACAGCGCCGCACGCGTCGTGGCGGGGATGCGCGAGGGAGTCAGCGCCAGCGCAACCCCGGCAAGTAGGGCCGCGCACGCGGCCAGCGCCGGCGCGCGGTCGGCCTGGGCCATGGTGCCGAAGAACAGTAAGGGCAGGTTCTCGCCCACGGCGGCCCAGCATGCGCCGGCAGCGGCTGCGCATGCGGCGGGATCGCCGCGCCACACCGCGCCAAGCAGCGCCCATTCCAGCAGGCGCCATAGGATCAGACCCAGGACGGCGGCCAACGCGGCCGATGCCAGCCAACCGCGGCGTTCGCCCGCAGCGTTCCAGGAAGGCCGCTCGCCCAGGCGCGCGCCGTGCGTGTCGCCGGGGCCGTGGCGGGTATTGCGCGCGTTCCAGGCCGACAATCCACCGCCCAGCGCCAGCGCAAGGCCCAGATAGACCGTGACGGCCAGCGCGATGCCTTCGAGCGCCAAGCCGGTCTGGGTGATGGCGGTGTTGATCACCGCCATCAGTTCCTGGTAGCCGATGGCGATTGCCAGGGTGCTGTTCTTCACCAGCGCCAGGCACTGGTTGGCATAAGGCGGCAGGGCCACGCGGGCGGCATAGGGTGCGATCACCAGCCGCAGCACGCCTCGGGGCCGCAAGCCCAGCGCCTGGCCGGCCTCCACCAGTCCGAGCGGCACGGCGCGCACGGCCGCGCGTGCGATGTCGGCGATATAGGCCGCATGGAACACCACCAGGCCGATCGTCAGCGCCGCGAATTCGATGCTGGGCTGCCAGCCGCCCTGCAGGCCCAGCCCGCGCCTGACCGGTATGTCTATGCGCATGGGCGGCAACAGGATCCATGCCAGCAGCGCGCCGGCCAGCGCCGCGTACAACGCGAGATTGCCCCAGCGGCGGCGGGCGAACGCGCCCAGCGCCAGCGCGACGACCGCCGCGGCCGCGTAGGGCAGCCAGCCGTGCACGGCTGGCAAGGCCAATCCGCGATTGGACAGCAGCAGGTGCGGCAGCGGCGACCAAGCCTGGCGCAGGTCGGGCAGGCGCAGCAGCAGCCCGTACCAGACGAAAAGTTGCAGCAGGACCGGGGTATTGCGCAAGGGCGCGATGAGGGCGGCGGCGCAACGCGCAGACCAGGGGTTGCGCGACATGCGCAACAGGCCCAGTCCCAATCCCAGCAGCGTGGCCAGCGGGATCGCCACGGCGGCGACGGTCAAGGTGTTGACCAGGCCGGCGGCGATCGACATCCAATAGGGATCTTCCGGCGTGATGTCCAGCAGGCTTTCCGAAATGCGGAAGCCCGCGGGCTGGAACAGGAAGCCGAAGCCGCCCTGGATGCCGCGCGCGGCCTGCACCGATTCGATGTGCCAGAGCAGGACTGCTGCCATGCCGCCAAGCGTGAGCGTCCACGCCAACGCAGGCAGCCAACGCCGCCAACGGCCGGTGGAGGGAGAGGGGAGAGTGTTCGCAGCCATGGCGGAGAAGGAAGGGGGCCGGACGCGAGGCCCGACCGCGGCGCTCAAGCGGCCAGGATCACTGGAACGGCGGCGAGTACAGCAGCCCGCCCTGGTTCCATTGCGCGTTCAGCCCGCGCTCCAGCTTCAGCGGCGTCGCGGCGCCCAGATTGCGGTTCCAGACTTCGCCATAGTTGCCCACGGCCTTGATGGCGTTTCTGGCCCAGCTTTCGTCCAGGCCGAAGCTCTTGCCTATGCCGGGGTCCACGCCCAGCAGGCGGCGCACCTGGGCGTCGCTGCTTTGCGCCTGGCTGTCGGCGTTCTGCGCGGTGATGCCGAGTTCCTCGGCCGCCACCAGCGCATTGATGGTCCAGCGCACGATGGCCGCCCAGTTGGCGTCGTCCTGCCGCACGAAGGGACCCAGCGGCGACTTGTTGATCCGTTCGGGCAGGATGACGAAGTCGTCGGGCTGGCTGGCGCGCGCCGCGCGGCTGGCGGCCAGGGTGGACGCATCCGAAAGGTAGACGTCGCAGCGCCCCGCGTAGAAGGCTTGCTCGAGTTCGACCAGATTCTCGATGACGACCGGACGATAGCTGAGCTTGTGCTTCTTGAAGTAGTCGACCAGGTTCTGTTCATTGACGGTGCCAGGCTGCACGCAGACCTGCGCGCCATCGAGCTCGGCCGCGCTCTTGACGCCCAGCTTGCGCGGCACCAGAAAGCCCTGGCCGTCATAGAACACGATGCCGGCGGACGCAATGCCCAGGCCGGCGTCGCGGCTGGAGGTAATGGTGGTGTTGCGGTTCAGCACGTCGATCTCGCCCGACTGCAGCGCGGGAAAACGCTGCTGCGAACTCAACGGCACGAAGCGCGTCTTTTCCGGATCGCCGAGCACGGCCGCGGCCAGCGCGCGGCAGAGGTCCGCGTCCAGGCCGGTCCAACGGCCTTGCTTGTCGGCAATGGACAAGCCCGCGGATCCCTGGCTCACGCCGCAGACCAGCTCGCCGCGTTTCTTGATGGTCTCGACCGTGCCTGCATGAGCCGGGCCGGCCAGCGCCAGCATCGCCGCCACGCCCGCGATCTTTAGTTGTTGAGTCAAACGCATGCCATTCCTCTATTCGATGCAGTCTGGAAAGGCAGGAATTCTATGGGTGCGATGGCGTGGTGCGAGCGACTATATGGTCATATGGATATAAAAACTAAGCCTTACTCAAATCCGCGTCATATACCTAGAATCGCTGCATACCAAGTTGAAATGACGGAGCGGTGGCGCATGAGCTGGCAGGACGAATTCAGGCAGTTGTTTCCGATCACGCAAGACCAGGCCTACGCCAACATTGCCTATACCAGTCCGCTGGCGCCCAAGGTGGCCGAGGCGGTCGGCGCATTTTTCGAAGGCATCACCCACGCGCGCAGCGACAAGCCCCAGTGGCTGCGCGATGCCGATGCGCTGCGCTTGCGGCTGGCCCGCCTGATCGGCGGCGACGCCAAGCGCCTGGCCTTTACCAAGAACACGACCGAAGGGCTGAACATCGTTGCGCAGGGGCTGGCCTGGCAGGAAGGCGACAACCTGGTGGTGGACGACCAGGAACATCCCACCAATGCCTTGCCCTGGCTGAACTTGCGGCGCCGCGGCGTGCAGGTGCGCGTGGCGCGGGCGAATTCGCATCGCTACACCGTGGATGAGCTTTGGCGGCATGTGGATGCGCGCACGCGGCTGATCGCGGTGTCCTGGGTGCAGTACGGCACCGGCCTGCGCACCGACATTGCCGAACTGGGCCGGCGCTGCGTTGAACACGGCATCTTTCTGGTCGTCGATGGGATTCAGGGCGCGGGGCTGTTGCGCGTCAACGTGGATGAATGGGGCGTGGATGCTTTTGCTTGCGGCGCGCACAAGGGCATGCTCGGGCCGCTGGGCGTGGGCCTGCTGCATGTATCGCCCAGGCTGCTGGACGCCCTGGATCCGCTGTATATCGGGCCTTCCGGCGTCAACACGCTGGACAAGTCCGGACTGCAATGGCAAGTGGGCATAGCCGATGCGGCTGACGCCCGCAGGCTCGAATCGGGCAACTTGAATTATCCGGGCATCGCGGGCTGGGCCGGCGCGCTGGACCTGATCGAAGGCGCGCGGCCCGAGCGTATAGAGCCCTGGGTGCTGGAGCTTTCGGAGGCGCTGAGCACGGGCCTGCGCGGACTGGGCCTGCAGGTGGCGTCGCCGGCCGGTCCCGAATTCCGCAGCACGACGACGGCGCTGCGCGTGCCGGATCCCGCCGCCGCGCTGGCGCATCTGACACAATCCGGGATCGTGGCCAGCATAGTGGAGTATGGTTACGTGCGCTTGTCCGTCGGCGCCTATAACAATCATGCGGACGTGGAACGCATCCTGCGCGCGGCGCGGACGCTGCCCGTCTGAGAAAAATCATTGATAAGCAACTCTTCAGGAGATACTGATGACCGAAGCGAAGAAGCCCCAGTGGCGGCTTGAAACCGTGGCCGTGCATGGCGGCTATCGCCCCGATCCGACCACGCGCGCGGTGGCCGTGCCCATCTACCAGACCGTGGCCTATGCGTTCGACGACACGCAGCATGGCGCCGACCTGTTCGACCTCAAGGTGCCGGGCAACATCTACACCCGCATCATGAACCCGACCACCGACGTGCTGGAACAGCGCGTGGCGGCCCTGGAGGGCGGCATCGCCGCGCTGGCGCTGGCCTCGGGCCAGGCCGCGGTGACCTACGCCATCCTGACCATCGCCGAAGCGGGCGACAACATCGTCTCGTCCAGCACGCTGTACGGCGGCACCTATAACCTGTTCGCGCACACGCTGCCGCAATACGGCATCACCACGCGTTTCGCCAATCCTTCCGACCTGGCCGCCTTCGAGGCCCAGATCGATGACCGCACCAAGGCCATCTTCGCGGAATCCGTGGGCAATCCGCTGGGCAACATCACCGACATCGCTGCGCTGGCGGAGCTTGCGCATCGCCACGGCCTGCCGCTGATCGTCGACAACACCGTGCCGTCGCCGTACCTGCTGCGCCCCATCGAGCACGGCGCAGACATCGTGGTGCAGTCGCTGACCAAGTACCTGGGCGGCCACGGCACCAGCCTGGGGGGCGCCATCATCGATTCGGGCAAGTTCCCCTGGGCCGAGCACAAGGAGCGCTTCAAGCGCCTGAATACGCCGGACGTCAGCTACCACGGCGTGGTCTACACCGAAGCCTTCGGCCCGGCCGCCTATATCGGCCGCGCCCGCGTGGTGCCGCTGCGCAATACCGGCGCGGCGATCTCGCCGTTCAACTCGTTCCAGATCCTGCAAGGCATCGAGACCCTGGCGCTGCGCGTGGACCGCATCGTCGAGAACACCGTCAAGATCGCCAAATACTTGCGCGAACACCCGAAGGTCGAGTGGGTCAATTACGCCGGCCTGCCGGACCATCCCGACCACGCGCTGGCGCAGAAGTACCTGGGCGGCAAGGCGCCGGGGCTCTTCACCTTCGGCGTGAAGGGCGGCCGCGAGGCCGGCGCGCGCTTCCAGGACGCGCTGCAGCTGTTCACCCGCCTGGTCAATATTGGCGACTCCAAGTCGCTGGCCACGCACCCCGCGTCCACCACGCACCGCCAGCTCAATCCCGAAGAGCTGCAGAAGGCCGGCGTGCGCGAGGAAACCGTGCGCCTGTCCATCGGCATCGAGCACATCGACGACCTGCTGGCGGATCTGGATCAGGCGCTGGCGCAGGTGTAGGCCATGACGATGCTTCCCCGCAGAACCTTGTTGAAGCTGGCCGCGGGCTTGCCTGCGCTGGCAGCCGCGGGAGCGGCCGGGGCGGCTGCTCCGGCGGCCCCGGCCGCAAAGGCCCGCAATTACGTCCTGGCCCACGGCTCATGGCATGGCGGCTGGTGCTGGCGTCCGGTGGCGGACCGCCTGCTGGCGGCCGGCCACCGCGTGTACGCGCCCAGCTACACCGGCATGGGCGACCGCGCCCACTTGCTGAGCAAGAACATCACCATCGATACCTTCGTCGAGGACCTGGTCCAGGTCATCGAGACCCAGGAATTGAAGGACGTGATCCTGGTGGGCCATAGCTTCGGCGGCATTCCCATCACGGGCGTGGCCGACCGGATTGCGCCGCGGCTGGCGCATCTGGTGTACTTCGACGCCATCGTGCTGCAAAGCGGCCAGAATGCGTTCTCGGTGTATCCGAAGGCGGATGCCGATGCCCGCATCGCCGCGGCCTCCAAGGCCACCGGCGGGCTGGCCGTGCCGATTCCCGATCCGCTGCCCGCGCCCTGGGGCTTCACACCCGGAAGCGCGGACTACGATTGGGTCAAGCGCCGCCTGACGGCGCATCCGCTGGCCAGCTACACCACGCCGTTGACCCTGAAGCATCCCATAGGCAACGGCGTCGCGCGCACCTACATCCATTGCACCCAGCCCGAGCTGGCCGTGCTGGACGAATCGCGCAAGCTGGTGAAGTCGCAAGCGGGCTGGAACTGGGTCGACATTGCCGCGCCGCACGAAGCCCACATCACGCATCCGGCCTTGCTGGCTGATCTGCTGCTCGGCCTGGGCTGAGCCGGCAAGGCCAGGATGGGCGGCTGATACGGTCGCGTGGGCATCGCAGTTTGCGGGCATCATGCGGGATTGCGCCGGGCCGGCAGTGCCGGCGCATCCCATGCCGACCCGCAGGAGAACCCCATGGCCCATCCGACCGTCCACGCCGCGCTGCCCGCAGACCTGAAAGCCTGGCTGCGACAACACGCCGATGCCCTGGATGACGGCAGTCTGGACGCGGCGGCGCTGCTGCCGCAATTGGCCGCCGCCGACGTCTTGCGCCATGGCGTGCCCGTGGCCCGGGGCGGCTTGCCAGACACGGATATCGGCGACGCCATCGAAATGATCGCGCAATTGGCGCAGCTTTCCGTTGCCGGGGCCTTCGTGGCCTGGAGCCAGCGCGTCTTCATCGAGTATCTGCTGCGCAGCCCCAACACGGCTCTTGCGGATGCGTGGCTGGCGCCGCTGCTGAAGGGCGAGCAGGCCGGCGCGACCGCGCTGTCGAACGCCATGAAGTTCCTCAGCGGCATCGAGTCGCTGCAGATCGCCGCGCGCGAGGCGGACGCCGCATGGGTGCTGGACGGCCAGATGCCCTGGGTCACCAACCTGCGGCCGCAGGGCTTCCTGGTGGCGGCGGCGGTTGCCGCGCCCGATGGCACGCCGGCGGTGGTCGCGCTGCCGCATGACATCGCGGGACTTGTCCGCAGCCCGGATCTGCCTTTGCTGGCGCTGCAATCGACCCACACCGCGGCGCTGGACCTGCGCGGCGTGCGCATGGATCCCGAATGGATCATCCACCCCGATGCGCGCCAGTATCTGCCCCAGGCCAGGCCGGCCTTTGCCGGCATGCAATGCGGCTTGTCCATCGGCCTGGCGCGAGGCGCCCTGCGCGCCGCGCAACAGGCCGGGCAGGGCCAGGTCTCGCGCGGCATCCTGGACCAACCGCTGCAAGCGCTGGCCACGCAGCTGGACGGGCTGACGGGGGGTTTGATCGATGGGGTGCGCAGCGGGAGCTTCGTGTCGCAACCCTGGCGGCTGTTCGAGATCCGCATCGCCTTGGCCGAAGCGGCCCAGCAGGCGGTGCAGCTGGAATTGCAAGCCAGCGGCGGCGCGGCCTATCTGCGGCCGGCTGGGGCAGGCTTTGCTCGGCGCTGGCGGGAAGCGGCATTCCTGCCCATCGTCACGCCCAGCCTGGTGCAATTGAAGACGGAGCTGGCCAAGCGCCAAGCGCGGCTCGCGGCCGAAGCGGCGGAGTAGCGGTGCGGCCGAGACGGCCGGGCCTTACCGGCGCAGGCTTTTGCCATTGGCCGGGCAAATGATTTCGCGCAGCTTGCGCTGCACGGGATCTTGCGCGATCGGCGCATTGCGGATGCCGGGCGGAGGCAGGGACTCGACGATGGGGCCGGTGGCGTTCTCACCCGCATGGTGAACCACCTGGCTCACGGTATAGGTGCCGGCGCTGCAATTCATGGTGACCGGCTGGGTCACGGAGCGGTAAGGTTGCCCATTTGCCGCGGAGATCTTGGGCTGGGCATAGAACCAGGCCACGTTCACGGCCATGACCGCGGGACGCTCCGACACCACCTTGATCGACGCGCTGTCGTAGAACACGCCCGGCATGGCTTGAGGGTCCACCGGCAGCCAGTCCGATTCGGCGGACACCATGGCGCCGGGCCCGGGGTCGCGCGGCACGATGTTCACGGCGCAGGCGTTGGCGGGCACCGGGTCGCCTTCGCGGACCGTGACGGTTTCGCAGGCGCCGGGCGGCGCGGCCTGCGCGGGGTGGACCCAGGCGGTCACGGCCAGGGCGATCAGGAATGCGTGCCTTGCGGTCATTGGTGTTTTCCGGTGGTGGCGCGGCGCGCCGGCGCCAGGCTCGTGACCATGGCGTGTACCCGATCATACCGGGCGAGGCGCGTCCGCGAGGGGCGAATACGCCTTAGGGGCAACGGCGCCTACGCCGTCTGCACATAGTCCGGATAGCGCTTGCAGATCTCGGCCACCTGGCTGAGGGTGCCCGAAAGGTGTTCACGCAGCACCTGTTGGGCGCGCTGCGGATCCTGCGCGGCGATGGCGTCCAGCAGGCGCTGGTGATCGTCCAGGATGCGCTCGGCCTTGCCGGCTTCGGGCAGGTGCAGGCGGCGCAGGCGATCCAGGTGGCCGCTGTAGCGCTGCGCCAGTTCCCACAGCCGGATCACGCCCGCGGCCTCGTGCATGTCGCGATGGAAGGCCTGGTCGGCGTCGATGAAGCGCTGGTACTGGCCGCTGGCATGGCTGGCGCGCTGCAGGTCGATGCTGGCTTGCAGACGCTGGAAGAGCAGGGGATCGGGGCGCTGCGCCAGCATCAGCACGATTTCGAGTTCCAGCGAGCGGCGCAGGAAATGCGCCTCGCGGGCGGCGGCCACGTCGATGCGGCTGACCACCGTGGTGTGCTGCGGATAGATCTCGACCAGCGCTTCCTCGGCCAGCCGCATGAGCGCGTCGCGGATCGGGGTTTGGCTCAGGCCGTAGGTTTCCGCCAGCGTGATGCGCGACAGGGGAGCGCCCGGGGCCAGTTCCAGGGACAGGATCTGCTCGCGCAGGTGTTCGAAGACCTGCGGCGCGGCATGGCGCGAGCGGTCCAGTCTGAGCTTGGTGCTTTGCATCGGGTCGCGTGCGGAGTGGGGCCTGAAGAGTAACGAGTTTAGCGGGTTTTTACCAGGCTGACGTACTAATGTATTAGTGTTTAAATGGTCCGGTCGCCATAACGAAACACCGCATATCCCCTATGAAACGCTCCTACGAAAGCCTGCGCAGCGCCGCCTGGATGGCCCGGGACGACCTGCGCTCCTTCGGCCACCGTTCCCGCATGATGCAGATGGGCTATGGCCCCGACGACTGGGCGGGCCGTCCCATCATCGCCATCATCAACACCTGGTCGGACCTCAACCCCTGCCATAGCCACTTCAAGCAGCGCGTCGAGGACGTCAAGCGCGGCGTGTTCCAGGCGGGCGGCTTTCCGGTGGAGCTGCCCGCGATCTCGGTGTCGGAATCCTTCGTCAAGCCGACCACCATGCTGTACCGCAACTTCCTGGCCATGGAGACCGAAGAGCTGCTGCGCAGCCATCCGGTCGACGGCGCCGTGCTCATGGGCGGTTGCGACAAGACCACGCCGGGTCTCATCATGGGCGCGGTCAGCGCCGGACTGCCCTGTGTCTACGTGCCGGCAGGCCCGATGCTGCGCGGCAACTGGAAGGGCAAGATCCTGGGGTCCGGGTCGGATGCCTGGAAGCTCTGGGACGAGCGCCGCGCCGGCAAGATCACGCAGGAGCAATGGACCGAGGTCGAGGGCGGCATCGCCCGCAGCTATGGCACCTGCATGACCATGGGCACGGCCAGCACCATGACCGCCATCGCCGAAGCCATAGGCATGACGCTGCCGGGCGCGTCCTCGATCCCGGCGGCGGACGTCAACCACATGCGCATGTCGGCCGAATGCGGCCGGCGCGTGGTGGAGATGGTCTGGGAAGACCTGACGCCGCAGCGCATCCTGAGCCTGGCGTCCTTCAAGAACGCCATCAATGTGGCCATGGCCATGGGCTGCTCCACCAACGCCATCGTGCACCTGGTCGCCATGTCGCGCCGCGCCGGCTGCGCCGTGGGCCTGGACGACTTCGACGCCGCCAGCCGCAAGGTGCCGGTGATCGCCAACATCCGGCCCAGCGGCGACACCTATCTGATGGAAGATTTCTTCTACGCGGGCGGGCTGCCGGCGCTGATGTCGCGGCTGCAAGACCATCTGGACCCGTCCGCCATGACCGTCACGGGCAAGACGCTGGGCGAGAACATCGCCGGCGCCGAGGTCTACAACGACGACGTGATCCGCCCGCTGGACCAGGCCATCTACGACGAAGGCGCACTGGCCGTGCTGCGCGGCAATATCGCGCCGGACGGTTGCGTCATCAAGCCCAGCGCCTGCGCGCCGCAGTACTTGCGCCACACCGGCCCGGCCCTGGTGTTCGACGACTACCCCAGCATGAAGGCGGCAGTGGACGACGAGAACCTGGACGTCACCGCCGACCACATCATGATCCTGCGCAACGCCGGCCCGCAGGGCGGCCCCGGCATGCCGGAGTGGGGCATGCTGCCCATCCCGACCAAGCTGGTGAAGCAGGGCGTGCGCGACATGCTGCGCCTGTCCGACGCGCGCATGAGCGGCACCAGCTACGGCGCCTGCATCCTGCACGTGGCGCCGGAAAGTTACATCGGCGGCCCGTTGGCCCTGGTGCAGACGGGCGACCTGATCACCGTGGATGTGCCCGCGCGCAGCATCCACCTGAACGTCAGCGACGACGAGCTGGCCGCGCGCCGCGCCGCCTGGACGCCGCCGCCCAGGCGCTACGAACGCGGCTACGGCTGGATGTATTCGAAGCACATCCTGCAGGCCAACGACGGCTGCGATTTCGATTTCCTGGAAACCGGTTTCGGCGCGCCCGTGCCCGAGCCCGAGATCTTTTAAGGCGCCATCCGCGTCCATCCCACCGTCTTCAGAACCTGGAGCCATCGTGTCCCCCATGAATCCCGAAACCCGCGCCCGCCTGGCTGGCGTCAGCACCGCCACCCTGTGCACCGCCTTGTTCAAGCGCGGCCTGCGCAACCAGTTCATCCAGG
>JALDYL010000096.1:0-18164 GCA_032153965.1 Achromobacter sp.
GCCGCGTGGCCGCGTCGAACAGCGCGCGCTTCATGAAGTCGCGCCGCGCGTCGTCAGTATGGACCAGCGCGTCGTCGAGCAGCAGCAGCGTCGGCCGCCCTGCTTCGCGCAACAGGTCCGCGTAGGCAAAGCGGGCCAGGATGCCCAGTTGCTCGCGCGTGCCGAAGCTGAGCGCGGACAGCAGGTCCTCGCCGCCGGCGCGGCGCAGCGCCGTGGGCAGCAAGGCGTCGTCCAGCCTCAGGTCGGCCTCGGGGAACAACAGCGCCAGATAGTGGTTCAAGCGGCGCGCCAGCGGCGCCTGCAAGCGTTGCGTGGCGGCGGCCCGCTTGTCGGCCAGCAGCTTTTGCAAAAGCTCCAGGGCGGCAGCGCGGCGCGCGAAGTCGGCGCGCCGCCGTTCCAGGCGTTCGCAGGCAGCCTCGGCCTCGGACAGCCTTTCACCCAGCCCTTGCGCGCCCGCCTGGTCCAGCTTGCCCTGCAATTGCAGGATTTCGCCGTGGCGCTTGTGCTGCGCCTCGCGCTCGATGGCGGCGGACTTCTCGTAGCGCTGCACATCCTGTTCGACCAATTCAGGACGGTGGCCGGCCAATGCGGCCTGCGCCTCGCCCACGCGGCGCTCCAGCGCATCGTGGCTGCTGCGGACTTCGGCCAGCCTGCCCGCGCGGGCCTGCCGCTGCGTTGCGCGCTCGGACGACTGGAGCTCGGCGCTGCGCGCCGCGGCCTGGTTTTCGAGCAATTGGGCGCGCGCGCCGTCGGTATCCATGGCGCGCTGCGCGGCGGCCAGCGCGATCTCGGCCTGCGCGGCAACCGCCTCGGCCTCGCGCAGGGCCTGGAGCGCTGCGGGCAGATCGCCGCCGTCGGCCTGCGGCACGGGCGGCAGCTTGTCCAGGCGTTCCTGCAACTGCGCGCGGCGCGCCAGCGCCTCATCGCGCTGGCCGCGCAGGACGTCCATGCCCTTGGGCGCGTGGATGCCCAGCGTCTTGCGCATGCCGTCCAGTTCGCGCAGCAAGACGCCATGGCGGGCGTGACGTTGCTCGGCCTGCGCCAGACTCTCGACGTCCAGGCGCTGCAGCAAGGCCGCGCTGGCCGCCCGCGCCGCTTCCACTTCGCGCTTGAGCGCGGGCAGGTCCTTGCCGCCCGGTTCGATGCGCAAGCGCCCGACGCCCGGCAGCTCCAGTTCGGCGGCCGCGGTCAGCAGGACCTCGTCGGCGCCCTGCAGGATCCGGCCGTCCAGCCGCGCCTGAGCGCCGGCTTCCAACTGGTAGGACAGGCGCGTGGCGCTGGCCTGTTGCTGCAACTGCAGATTGGCCAGCTCGCGTTCGCTCTTGCGCAGCGCCTCGATATCGGCGTCGGCGATTTCGATCCGCATGGCCTCGGCCTTGAGCGTCGAGCCCTGCTCGATCAGCGTGGTGGCTTCCTGCAACGCGCCGTCCAGACGTTCGAGCTCCGCGCCCAGCTGTGCCAGTTGATGCTCCAGGTCACGCCGGTCGGCCACGGCCTGCACCGCAGTGACACGCAGGCGCGCCGCATCCACGGCGGCGGCATGCGTCTGGCGCTGCTGCTGCGCGCGCGCCAGCGGTTCGCGTGCGGCCTCGACCCGGGCGCGCGCACCGCGCGCCTCGTTGACCAGGGCCTGGAGTTCGGCCTCGTCCTGCTGGTCGCGCCGCACCTGGTCCTGCAATAGCGCCAGGGTTTGCGCGGCCTGCGTTTGTTCGCGGCGCAGGCCTTCAAAGGCTTCGCGCTCCTTGGCCACGGCAGCCAGGCGCGCGCGCGCTTCGGCCGCCTTGGCTTCGAAGTCCTTCCAGGGCTCGCCGGCCTGGGCGCGCTCGTGCTCGCGGCGCAGTTCGGCCAGGCGGTCGACGTCGGCGTTCAGCTGCGCCATGGCCTGCGCGCACTCGTCGCGTTCGGCGGCGGCGCGCGCGAGCGCATCCTCGGCTTCCTTGTAGGCGCCCTTGGGCCGTCCGTTGCGCGCATCCAGCAACGCGCCGCGCTCGGCGGCCACGCGCTCGTACAGGCGGTCGCCGTCGCCTGAAGCCAGTTCGCCGGACAACTGCGTCAAGGCGTCGCGCAGATGCGCGCCCGCATGGCCGGCCGCTTCCTGCAGGTTCTGGCCGTCGCCCTGCTGGATCCACAGCAGGCCAGGTATGCCCGCCAGATCCGGCTTGCTCTGGCCGCGTCCCGGCATTTCAAAACCCAGCAAGACGGCCAGCGCGTTTTCGGCTTCTTCGCCGTCCAGGCGCTGCGCGCCGCCGTCGATCAGCAGTTCGCAACGGGCCCGCGACAGGAATTGCTTTTTCAGCACATAACTGTGCCCGCCATGCGTGAATTCCAGCTCCACGCTGGGCCGCGCGCCGGACTCGCCGTGCGGCGCCAGATCGGCGACCTTGCTGGTGCTGTAGCGTTCCAGGAAGGCGGAACGGATGGCGGCGGCCACCGTGCTCTTGCCGGCTTCGTTCGGGCCCACGAACAGGTTCAGGCCGTCCTGCAGTCCCTCCAGCGCCATGGGCTGGCGGAACTTGCGGAATTCTTCCAGGGCGATGCGCGAGAGCTTCATTTGGCGGCTCCCGACGCGGCGCTTTCGCGCTGGAACCGCAGCAGCAGCCGCAAGGCCTCGCCCGCGACCGCGGACTGATCCGGGTCCGCCTGCAGTGCCTGCAATTGCGTGGCGACTTCGCCCACGTAGCCGCTGGCGCGCAGTTCGGCCAGGTCGGCTTCGTCTGGTTCCAGCATGAGGCCGGACAGGTCCGGCAGCAGCGCGCGCACCTGCGCCGCGGCCTGATCGACGGCGCGTTGCAGCGCCTCCCAGGTTTCCATGTTGACGTGCCCTTGCAGGTCCAGCCGCAACACGTCCTCGGCGCGCAGCTCGGCCATGCGCGCGGCCAGCGCCTGCGCGTCCGAGGGCAGGCTCAGCGTTTCCGACCAGGCCGACCAGCGGTACTTGCCCGTGGCCAGCCGTTCGACCACGGGCACCGCGCCCGGCGCCTCGATGCGCACATGCAGCGCGTACCCTGGTTCGTTACCGCGGAAACGGTCCTGCTCCGGCGTGCCGGCATACCAGGTGCGTTCGTCGATGGACAGGCAGCCATGCCAGTCGCCCAGGGCCAGATAGTCCAGCCGCGCCCGCGCCGCACGGTCCGCGGCAATGGGATTGGTGGCGTCGATAGAATCGGGCAGGCGGCCGGCCACGCTGCCGTGCGCCAGGCCCACGCGGATGCGGCCGGGGCCGGTTTCCAGCGCGTCGAAGGCCTGGGTCACGTCGTCGTAGGTATGGCGTTGCGTCAAGGGCGCGGCCAGCACGGCGAGATTGATCGCCGCCAGATCGACCACCCCGGTGCGCAACGGCACATGCACATTGGGCGGGATGCAGCCCAGCTGCATCGCCCGGCTCCAGACGCTGTCGGCCAGCGCCGCGTCGTGGTTGCCGGCGATCATGACCCAGGGCCCGGCGTAAGCCGCCATGGCGGCGAACAGGCGGCGTATCGTGCGGTCCGATACGCCTTGCGTGTCGAACACGTCGCCAGCCACCAGCACGGCGTCCACGCCGCGTTCCGCCGCCAGCGCGGCGATGCGGGCCACGACGTCGAAGCGCGCCTCGGCCAGCATGGCGGCATCGTCGGTTTCAAACTGGCCGTATTGACGGCCGATCTGCCAGTCGGCGGTATGCAGGAAATGGGTCATGCGCGGAATTGTAAGAGCAAGACCCCCGTCACGGCTCCCCTCAGGATGACAAAGCCAGCAGCGGCATGACCTGCGCCAACGTCAACGGCTCATCTTGCAGCATCAGCCTGTCTCCCTGCGTCTCCTCGTCCGCGCCGACGCCACGCAGCGGATCGGCGGGAAGCAGGTAGTGGCGTATCACCGCGTCGGCAAGCAGCAGGCGCCGCGCATCCACGCCGGGCTGGCAGCTTTCCCAGGCCATGAAGACCGCCGCCGACGCGTAATAGAGCGCGGACGCCGCGCGGCGCACCTGCGCCTCGTGCTTTTCCTCGGCCCCGACAGCCTGGGCCAGGCCGACGGCCCGGCGCAGACGATCCCGCAAGATGGCGCGCCAGGCGGCGGGCACGGCGGCCGCCTCCTCAAGCCTGGTTTCCAGCAATGCGGACAGCGCCTCGTGCGCCCGGTCCTTGCGCACGGCCCGCTGGATCGCGTCGAGCGCATTGATGTTGCTGGTGCCTTCCCAGAGCACGCCGATATGCGCGTCGCGGACCAATCGAGCATTGACGAAGTCCTCGATGTAGCCGTTGCCGCCGCGTATCTCCATCGCGCCCGTCGCCACGGTGATGTTGTCCCGGCAGGTGCGCAGCTTGAGCAGCGGCGTCAGCAGCCGCAGGACCTGCGCGGCGGCCGGATCCCCTTCCTGGGCGCGCCGCATGATGTCCGCCGCCGCCATGACCATGGACAAGGCCGCTTCCGTCGGCGTCAGCAGTTTCAGCAGTTGGCGGCGCAGCAGCGGATAGGCCATGACATCGCGTCCGAACGCACGCCGATGGCGCGCGGCCAGCATGGCCTCGTTCAGGCAGCGCCGCATCATCGCCGCCGCGCGCACGCCGTGCGACAGGCGCGACAGGTTGACCTGCTCCATCATGTGCTTGAGCCCCTGGTCCGGCTCGCCCACCAGGTATGCCTGGGCCCCTTCCAGGCGGATCTCGCCGCTGGCCATCGAACGCGTGCCCAGCTTGTCCTTCAGCCGGACGATGCGATAGGCGTTGCGGCTGCCGTCTTCCAGGCGGCGCGGCATCGCAAACAAGGCCAAGCCGCGCGTGCCTGCGGGCGCGCCTTCGGGGCGGGCCAGCAGCAAGGCGACGTCCGCGTCGGTGTGCGAGCAGAACCATTTTTCCCCATGCAGGCGCCAGCCTCCCTCGGTCTGGCGGGCAACGGTCTCCAGGGCTCCCACGTCGGATCCGCCAGTCTTCTCCGTCATGAATTGCGTCCCCTTCCAGAGCGCGGCCCGGTCGCTGGACAGCATGCGCGGCAGCAGTCTTTCCTGCAGCGCCGGACTGCCGAACTTCCTGATCAGGTGAATCGAGGTATCCGATACGCTGATGGGGCACATCTGGCCGAACTCGGCCTGGACGAACAGGTATTGCAGCGCGTACTTCGCCACGGGCGGCAACGGCGCGTCGCAGCCCAGCACGCCGGCGCGATGGCTCATGGCATGGAACTGGAAATCCGCGAACGCGATATGTTCCATCTCCTGGTAGGCCGGGTGGTACTCGATCCAGTCTTCGTCCTCGCCCCAGCGCGTGCGCGCATGCAGCACCGGCGGATGCTTGTCCGCCACGGTCGCCAAGGTATTGAGGCGCCCCCCCGCCAATTGCCCCATGCGCTGGAACTGCGGCAACAGCTGCGCATGCGCGGCGGCGGGCAGGTACAGCCTCAGCAGGTCCTGCAGGCCCCGGTCCAACCCGTAGAAGTCCAGGCCCGCGCAGTCGGGCGCAAGAAAATGGGAGCTCTGGGAGGACCGCTCGGGACGCGGACGTACATATTCATCGTATCTGGCTGAGAATGGCATGGACAGCTCCTGAAGGTCGTGGGCCGACGCCGCGCCCGAAGCGGCGCGGATGCAGGCGTCGGCAATGGGAAATCAGATGACGCCGGCAGCGCGCAATTGCGTCAGCGCGGCGTCCGACAAGCCAAGGCGCTGCGTCAGCACGTCCCGGGTGTGCTCGCCCAGCACGGGCGGACCCGCGGCATGATCCAGCGGCGTCGCCGAGAACCGCATGGGGCTGGCGATGCCCGGGCAGGTTCCGCCCGTCGACAAGGGCAGATCCACGCGCAGGCCGCGGTGCACGACCTGCGGGTCGGCGAACGTCTCGGAGTACGTGTTGATGGGGCCGCTGGGCACCCCAGCAAGTTCCAGCCGCCGCTGCCACGCCGCGCTGCTGTCCGTCTTCATGATTTCAGCCAGCAGGGGCAGCAGCGTGTCGCGATGGGTCAGACGCCCGCTGACCTTGGCATAGCGCGGGTCCTGCGCCAGGTCCGGCCGCTGGATCTCCTGGCAATAGGCCGCGAACTGGCTGTCGTTGCCCACCGCCACGATCAGGCGTCCGTCCTGCGTGTCGAACACCTGGTAAGGCACCGCGTTGGCGTGCGCGTTGCCATAGCGCCTGGGCGTCTTGCCGGACACCAGGTAATTGACGGCGGGGTTGCTGCCGAACGCCAGCACGCAGTCCAGCAAGGCCATGTCTATGTGCTGCCCCTGCCCGCTGCGTTCGCGCCAGGCCAAGGCTGCGGCGATCGCCAGGCTGGCGTACATGCCCGTTGTGATGTCCGCCACCGCGACGCCCACTTTCTGCGGGCCGCCTCCCGGCAGGCCATCCGCCTCGCCCGTGACGCTCATCAGGCCGCCCATGCCCTGGAAAATGAAGTCGTAGCCCGGCCGGTGGCGGTACGGCCCGGTCTGCCCGAATCCCGTGATCGAGCAATACACCAGCGCGGGGTTGTCGGCGCGCAGGTCTTCGTAGCCCAATCCGTAGCGCGCCAGCGTGCCGACCTTGTAGTTCTCGACCAGCACATCGGAATCCGCCGCCAGGCGGCGGACGATGTCCTGGCCTTCGGCGGTGGAAATATCCACGGTCACGGACTTCTTGCCGCGATTGGCCGACGCGTAGTAGCCGGAATCCGCGCGCGGCCGGCCCTCCGCATCGGGCATCCAGGGCGGCCCCCAGCCCCGGGTGTCGTCACCCGCGCCGGGGCGTTCGATCTTGGTCACGTCGGCGCCCAGGTCGGCGAGGTTCTGGGTGCACCAGGGGCCTGCCAGCACGCGGGTCAGGTCGAGCACGCGGATGTGGGATAGCGGTTTGATGGTCATGTGTCTTGGGTCTCGGTGCCGGTGCGGCGCGGTTAATCGATGCGGATGTTCGCGTCTTTGATGACCTGCCCGTAGCGCGCGCTTTCCTCGCGCATGTAGGCGCTGAAGGCGTCGCCGAAGTAACCCACCGGCTCTCCCCCCGAACGCAGCAGGGCTTCCCGCACGTCCGCCTGGGCCATGATCTGTTCGATCGCGCCGCTCAGCGACTTGACGATGGCGGGCGGCGTGCCCGACGGCGCCAGAATGCCGACCCAGGCGGACATCTTCATGTCCGGATAGCCCAGTTCCGCTGTGGTCGACAGCTGCGGTAGCACCGCGGAACGCTTGTCGCTCATGACGGCCAGCGCGGTCAGCTTGCCCGCCTGGATCTGCGGCAAGCCTGTGAACGCGGGCTCGAAAGTGACGGAGACTTCGCCTCCCATCACCGCCGCCTTGGCCGGCGCGCTGCCCTTGTACGGCACGTGCAGAAGATTGACCTGCGCCCTGGACCTCAGCATCTCGCCGGCCAGATGCGCCGTCGAACCGGCGCCGTAGGAGGCATAGCTGAACTCGCCCGGCTTGGCCTGGGCCAGCTGCACGAACTGTTCCAGCGTTTGCGCAGGAACCTTGGGATTGACGACGATGACGCTGGGCGTGCTGGCGACCAGCGCAATCGGCGCAAAGCTCTTGACCGCGTCATAGGGCAGTTTCGGGTACAGCCAGGGATTGATCGTCAGCGTGGTGTTGGTTGCCGCCAGCAAGGTGTAGCCATCGGGCTTGGCATTGGCCACCATTTCGGCGCCGATGATGGTGGCGGCGCCCGCCCGGTTTTCCACGATCACCGGCTGGCCCAGCCGTTCTCCGAGCTTCTGGCCGATGACGCGCGCCACCACGTCGGTCATTCCGCCCGCCGAGTACGGCACGATGAGACGGATGGGCATGCGGGGATAGTCCTGGGCTTGGGCGGCGGTGGCGGCAAGCAATGCGCTGGCGGCCAGCGCGATGAGGCTAGGGATGCGCACAATAGTCTCCTTGGGGGATCGATCGCGGGGTCTTTGCCCGGATTCATGGCCGCGTGGGTCCGCGGTGAAACCCATTATTGGCAGCGCGATTTTTCGCGTCCAATATATTTTTTTGTGCTATTCATACCGATGTTGGATCAATCTTTTGCGACCTGCGCGCGCGATCCGACCCCCTTCCCTCACTCCGCGAGGCCCCATGGATCTGCGTCAACTCCGCTACTTCGTGGCCGTTGCCGAGGAGCTGCATTTCGGCAGGGCCGCCAAGCGCCTGTCCATCAGCCAGCCGCCCCTCAGCTTCAACATCCGCCAGCTGGAAGCCTCGCTGGGCATGGAACTGCTGCGGCGCACTACCCGCGAAGTGGCGCTGACCGAGGCCGGCAAGGTGATCTATCGGGAGGCCTTGAAGTTGCTGGCGCTGGCGCGCGACGCCGAGGAACAGGCGCGGCGCGCGGCCAAGGGCGAAAGCGGCGCCGTGCATATCGGCTTCGTGGGCTCGTCGTTCCTGACGCGGCTGGCATCGGATGTGCGGGCCTATGCCGTAGCGCGCCCGGAGGTCGAAGTGGTCCTGTACGAACTCAGCAGCTATGAGCAGATCGACGCGCTGCAACGCGGCCAGATCGACATCGGGATCGTGCATCCCCGGGTGCTGCCTGCCGGCGTCGCGTCGCGCGTGCTGCACCGCGAGGACTTCGTCTGCCTGCTGCCGGCAACGCATCCGCTGGCTCAACTGGAGGCGATCGACGCGCAGCAGCTGCAACACGACGACTTCGTGCTATTTCCTCGGGATTTCTCGCCAGGCTACTACGACAAGATATTGGCGCTGTGCCTGCAGGCTGGCTTCACGCCGCATATCCGCCACAAGGTGCGGAACATGCTGACGATCGCCACCTTGGTGTCGCACGAGTTCGGCGTGTCCCTGGTCCCGGCCTCGCTGGGGCAAGTGCAATTGCCCAACCTGGCCTGCCGCCCGCTGACGCATGCGTCGACGCCGTCGGACCTGCGCGGCATCTGGCGCCACGACGAACAGCAGCCCGCGGTCCTGGCCATGCTGGAGCAATTGGCGGCGCCACAGCCGTGAACCCGGCGCCCAAGAACACAGCGGCCCGGCCGGCATACTGCGCCGGGCGGGCCGCTGCAAGCCTGGCTCAAGGCTCAGGCAGAGGAAACGCAAAGGTCAGGCGCTCTTGCCGTCCAGCACCAGCGCCTGGCTGGACGCCGCCTTGCGGTCGTAGCGCGACAGGCCCAGGCCGTCCGTGCGGATGGCCGGGCGCTGGCCCATGACCAGGTCGGCCACCAGCTTGCCGGAACCGCAGGCCATGGTCCAGCCCAGCGTGCCGTGGCCGGTGTTCAGGTACAGATTGCCATAGCGGGTGGCGCCGACCACGGGCGTGCCGTCCGGCGTCATGGGACGCAAGCCGGTCCAGAATTCGGCCTGGGCCACGTGGCCGCTGCCGGGGAACAGATCGTTGACGACCAATTCCAGCGTCTTGCGGCGGGCGTCTTTCAGGCGCAGGTCGAAGCCGGCGATCTCGGCCATGCCGCCCACGCGGATGCGCTGGTCAAAGCGCGTGACGGCGATCTTGTAGGTCTCGTCCAGGACGGTCGAGACCGGCGCGGCGGACTCGTCGGCCATGGGGATGGTGAGCGAGTAGCCCTTGAGCGGGTACACCGGCAGGTCCAGGCCCAGGGGCGTGAGGAAATCGCGCGTGTAGCTGCCGAAGGCGGCGACGTAGCGGTCGGCGGTCAGCACCTCGTTGCCCACGCGCACGCCGGTGATCTGGCCGCCGGCCGTGTTCAGGCCCGACACGGTCTGGCCGAAACGGAACTCCACGCCCAGGGCCTTGGCCATTTCCGCCAGGCGGGTCGTGAACAGCTGGCAGTCGCCGGTCTCGTCATTGGGCAGGCGCAGGCCGCCCGACAGTTTGTGCAGCGAACGCGCCAGGGCGGGCTCGGCCGTCACCAGGCGGCTGCGGTCCAGCAGTTCGTAGGGCACGCCCACTTCTTCCAGCACGGCGATGTCGCGGCGGGCGGCTTCCAGCTGGGCCTCGGTACGGAACAGCTGCAACGTGCCGCGGGTGCGCTCTTCGTAGTGGATGCCGCTGGACTGGCGCAGTTCGCGCAGGCAATCGCGGCTGTACTCGGACAGGCGCAGCATGCGTTCCTTGTTCACCGAGTAGCGTTCGGCGGAGCAGTTGGCCAGCATGGACGCCATCCATTTCAGCTGGAACAGGCTGCCGTCCAGGCGGATGGCCAGCGGCGCGTGCTTCTGGAACAGCCATTTGATGGCCTTCAACGGAATCCCGGGCGCGGCCCAGGGCGTGGAATAACCCGGCGACACCTGTCCGGCGTTGGCGTAGCTGGTCTCCTGCGCCGCCGAGGGCTGGCGGTCCAGCACCGTGACTTTGGCGCCTAGCCGGGCCAGATAATAGGCGGTGGTGGTGCCGATGACGCCGCTGCCAAGGACGATGACGTGCATGATTCTTTCCGATGATTGGTTTTGTTCAGGAATTTCGGTAGTCTATGGGCCTCTCTGTAGTGAAAAGCACTGAAGATTTTTCTTTGGCAGTGCTTTTTCCCGGCCCCTTCCTGTTTTTCGATCGCCAAAAGTGAAATGCGCGAGCTAGACCGTATCGACCTGAAAATCCTGGATATCCTGCAGCGGGAAGGCCGCATTTCCGTGACCGAACTGGCCGACCGGATCAGCCTGTCCGCCACCCCCTGCTCCGACCGCATCAAGCGCATGGAGCGCGAAGGCGTCATCACGGGTTACCATGCGCGCGTCAATCCGGCGGCGCTGGGCAAGAACCTGCTCGTCTTCCTGGAGATCAAGCTGTCGGCCAAATCCGGCGACGTGTTCGACAAGGTCAAGAAAGAGCTGCTGTACGTGCCCGAAGTCATGGAATGCCACCTGGTGTCGGGCGACTTCGACTACCTGGTCAAGGCCCGCCTGACTGAAATGAACGAATACCGCCGTCTCCTGGGCGAAATCCTCAAGCGCCTGCCCGCGTCCGCCGAATCGCGCAGCTACGTGGTCATGGAGGAGATCAAGGAGACCCTGTACCTGCCCGTGGACCGCTAGGCGCGCGCCGCCTGCGCGGATTGCACGCCGATTGTTACCGGTCGGGCCCGCGCCGGCTGCTATGCTGGCGGCCCTTCGGCGCGTGCCTCTGCCGCGTAATCCGACCCTAATTTATTTGCCTATGTCTATGACCCGTCTCTATAAATACTTTTTCCGCGGCCTGATCACGGTCCTGCCGCTGGCCCTGACCATCTACCTGCTGTACATCTTCCTGGCCTGGACCGAAGCCGTGGCGCTGACCTTCCTGCGCCCCTTCATCGGCGGCTTCTATGTGCCGGGCATGGGCCTGGCGCTGGGCATCCTGGGCATCCTGGCCATCGGCTACCTGGTGTCCAAGGAGCGCGTGCAGCGCGTGCTGGTGCTGCTGGAAATGCCCTTCACCAACCTGCCGGTGGTCAAGAGCATCTACTCGTCGCTGAAAAGCTTCGCGGACTATTTCTCGCCCAGTTCCAAGAACACCGCCCAGCAGGTCGTGGTCCTGCGCATACCAGGCCAGCAGCTGGAACTGGTCGGCCTGGTCACGCGCCGCAACATGGAAGGCCTGCCCGAAGGCTTCAGCCAGGGCGAGCGCGTGGCCGTCTACCTGCCGATGGGCTACATGATCGGCGGCTACACCGTGTTCGTGCCGCAGGAATGGGTCCAGCCCATCCAGATGTCGGTCGAGGAAGCCATGCGCTCGTCGCTGATCGCCTGGATGGCGCGCGCCGAAACCAACAACAACCGTCCCGCCGCGCAGGAGCCGCCCGCCCCCGCGCAGAATGGCGCGAACGGCGGCGGCCAGGCCTGAGCGCCGCGCCCTCACCTCTACGAAACTCAAGCTATGCCCATCATCGAATTCACGCTGGCCGAAGACAGCCCCTATATTGAAGTGAACCAGCTGCTCAAGGCCACCGGCGTGTGCGACAGCGGCGGCGCGGGCAAGATGCTGGTGGCCGAAGGCCACGTCAGCGTGGGCGGCGTGGTCGAAAGCCGCAAGACGGCCAAGATCCGTGCCGGCCAGATCGTGACCTGCGGCGACGTGCGCATCGTCGTGCGCGGCCCCGACGCCGGCGACCCAGACGCCTGAAGCCCTCCACACCACGCATCACCGCGAGCCGCCATGAAATTCAAGATGTCCCAGAACTCCATCTTCGCCGTGCTGCTGCGCTCGCCCTGGTGGATGAGCGCCGGCGTGGCCGTGCTGCTGTCGGCCGCGGGCTTTGCCGCGCTGCCCCTGGAGTACGCCGCGATGGGCGTGTTCGCCGCGGTGCCGTTCGCGGTCATCGCCATCATGGCGGCCTATAAGCAATTGCGCTCGCCCTCGGGCGCGCGGGTGCAGGCCGTGGCCGAAGCCGCCGCCGGCATGTCCTGGGCCGACTTCTCCAAAACCGTCGAGGCCGGATTTCGCCGCGACGGCTGCGAAGTCGAACGCCTGCAACTGCCCGGCGCTGATTTCGCGCTGAGCAAGGACGGTCACGTCGCCATGGTCAGCGCCAAGCGCTGGAAGGCCGCCCGCGTCGGCGTCGAACCCTTGCGCGAACTGCAGGCGGCGCGCGAGAAGCGCGGCGCGCGCGAAGCCATCTACATTGCGCTGGGCGAGGTCTCCGACAACGCCCTGCAATACGCCAAGTCGCAAGGCGTGTCGCTGATGACCGCGCCTGAACTGGCCAAGCTGCTGCGGGACCTCAAGCCCTGAGGCGGACACGGCCATGAGCTACCGCCTGCTCGCCGACCTGGTGCTCATCGTGCATGGCCTGTTCGTCGCCTTCGTGGTGTTCGGCGGGCTGCTGGCGCTGTGGAAGCGCTGGATCGCCTACCTGCACCTGCCGGCGCTGGCCTGGGGCGCGCTGGTGATAGGCATGGGCTGGATCTGCCCGCTGACGCCGCTGGAGATTTCGCTGCGCCAGCAGGCCGGCCAGCAAGGCTATGGCGGCGGCTTCATCGAACACTATGTGCTGGCGCTGATCTACCCCGAGGGCATCACCCGCGGCACGCAGATCGTGCTGGCGGCGTTGCTGATCGTCGGCAACATCATCGTCTACACGCTGTGGGCGCGGCGCGGCCGGCGCCAGCCGGCCTAGCCTTTGGTCTACAAGGCCCGGGCGATCACCAGGCGCTGGATGTCGCTGGTGCCTTCGTAGATCTGGCACACGCGCACGTCGCGGTAGATGCGTTCCACCGGGAAATCCTTCAGATAGCCGTAGCCGCCCAGGGTCTGGATGGCGGCGGAGCAGACCTTCTCGGCCATCTCGGACGCAAACAGCTTGGCCATGGACGCCTCCGTCAGCGCGGGCCTGCCGGCCTCGCGCAGCGCCGCCGCGTGCAGCACCATCTGGCGCGCCGCATGGATCTGCGTGGCCATGTCGGCCAGGCGGAACGCGACCGCCTGGTGCTCCATGATGGGCTTGCCGAAGGCCTGGCGGTCGCGCGCATAGTCGCGCGCGCACTCGTAGGCCGCGCGCGCCATTCCCACTGATTGGGAAGCGATGCCGATGCGGCCGCCCTCCAGGTTGGACAAGGCGATCTTGTAGCCCTCGCCCTCCGCGCCCAGCCGGTAGGCGGCCGGGATACGCATGTCCTCGAACGCGATCTGGCAGGTGTCCGAGGCGTGTTGGCCCAGTTTGTCCTCCACCCGCAGCACCTTGTAGCCCGGAGTGTCGGTGGGCACGATGAACGCCGAAATGCCACGCTTGCCAGCCTCGGGGTCGGTCACGGCGAACACGATCACGACCTGGCCGCTGCGCCCGGACGTGATGAACTGCTTGGCGCCGTTGAGGATGTAGTCGTCGCCATCGCGGCGCGCGCGGGTGTGCAGGCTGCTGGCGTCCGAGCCGGCCTGCGGCTCGGTCAGCGCAAATCCGCCGATATGCTCGCCGCTTGCCAGCGGACGCAGGAACTGCTCCTTCTGCGCATCGGTGCCGAACTTCAGGATGGGCATGCAGGCGACCGAATTGTGCACGCTCATGATGGTGGAGCAGGCGCCATTGCCGGCCGCGATTTCCTCCAGCGCGACCGCATACGCGATATAGCCGCTGTCGTTGCCGTCCCAGGCTTCGGGCACCAGCATGCCGAAAAAGCCCAGCTGCGCCATTTCGGCGATGGCGTCGGCCGGATAGTGATGGTCGCGATCCCAGGCCTCCGAGTTGGGCGCGAGGCGCTCCTGCGCGAAGCGGCGTGCCATCTCCTGGACGCTGAGCTGTTCTTCGGTCAATAGCATGGTGTTGTCTCCTGATGCGTGGCGGCCGGGCGCCGCCGGCTCTGATCTGCAAAGCCGGCCCCGCTACGCGCGGCCCGGCATGCTTGCCAGAATACACCGTGGCCGCGGGGGCCTCGGCCGGCGGCACGCGCCTCGCCGGCTTGCATGCATAATGGCAACAGCACCGGCCCGGCCTCCCCCAGGAGCAACGGGCCGGACGTCCATACGCCCACGCTTCCCGGAGACGCCGTGCTGGATCCGATACTTGCGGAACTATCGACCACCCTGCCTGAAGCCAAATCGGTCGAACAGCTGACGCGCCCGCTGCTGGACATGCTGGGCGCGGTGACCGGACTGGAGTCCACCTATCTCACGTCCATCGACCTGAAGGCGGATCTCCAGCACATCCGCTACGCGCGCAACGCCGGACAACTGCAAATACCCGAAGGCCTGTCCGTGCCCTGGGACGACACCCTCTGCAAGCGCGCGCTGGACGAAGGCCGCATGTGCACCAGCGATGTCTCCAGCTGCTGGCCGGATTCCGACGCGGCCCGGCAGCTGGGCATACAGACCTATCTGAGCGCCCCCGTGCGCACGGATGACGGCGTGCTGTTCGGCACCCTGTGTGCCGCCAGCGCCACGGGGCACCGGATCGAACCGCAAGCGGAATCGGTGCTGAAGCTCTTCTCCAGCCTCATCGCCCGCTTCCTGGAACGCGAAATGCTGATGGAACAGCTGCACGCCGCCAACGTCCAGCTCATGTCCTACGCCCTGACCGACACGCTGACCGGCCTGCCCAACCGCCGCGCACTGTACGAAGCCCTGGACCGCCTGCAGGCGCGCGCCATCCGCGAAGGCGGCAGCGTGCTGGTCGGGGTGATAGACCTGGACGGCTTCAAGGGCATCAACGACGTCTACGGCCATCAGCAAGGCGACGTGTTTCTGCAGGAAGTGTCGCGCCGCATCTCCGCGGCCCTGCGCGGCTCGGACATGCTGGGGCGCATCGGCGGCGATGAATTCGTGCTGATCGGGCCGGGCCCGGCCCTGGGCACTGACGGCGGGCCTCATGGCGTGCACGCGCCGCGCCGCGATGCCGAGGAAGCGGCCCTTTCCCTGGAAGAGCGCGCCACTGCCGCCACCGTGGGGCGGTACCAGCTCGGCGAAGCAACCGTGCCATACGAAGGCGCCAGCGTCGGCGTGGTGGCGCTGGATCCGCGCGGCCTGGACGCCGAAGCCGCCGTGCGCCTGGCCGATGCCCGCATGTATGAAGTCAAGCGCGCGCGCAAGGCGGCGCGCGTCATTCACTAACGGGCGAAAAAAAACCTGGATCCGGCGCGATACCGGATCCAGGCCTGCTGTCTTGCGCAGTCAGCCTGCTTACCTCACCTTCCCCTGCTTCCAGGCATCCAGCAGCTTCTCATAGGCGATCGTCTCGCCCTTGGGCTTCTCGTTGGCCAGTTTCTTCCACGGCGCGTGCTGGTCGGACAGCCACTTGCTGGGGTCGCTCTTGGGGTTGAGCTTGGGCGCGCACTGCGCCATGCCGGCCCGCTCCAGGCGCGCCATGACCTGGTCCATTTCATTGGCCAGGTTGTCCATGGCGGCCTGCGGGGTCTTTTCGCCCGTGACCGCGGTGGCGACGTTCTTCCACCACAGCTGCGCCAGCTTGGGATAGTCAGGCACGTTGTTGCCGGTGGGCGTCCACGCCACGCGCGCCGGGCTGCGGTAGAACTCGATCAGGCCGCCATAGTTGGCCGCGTTCTTGGTGAAGAACTCGCTGTTGATGTCGCTGTCGCGGATGAAGGTCAGGCCGGTGATGGATTTCTTCAGCGATACCGACTTGGACGTGACGAACTGCGCGTACAGCCAGGCCGCGGCCATCTTGTCCGGGTTGGTGGACTTGAAGAAGGTCCATGAACCCACGTCCTGGTAGCCGTTCTGCATGCCGTCCTTCCAGTACGGGCCGTAGGGCGACGGCGCCATGCGCCATTTCGGCGTGCCGTCGTCGTTCACGACCGGCAGGCCCTTCTTGGTCATGTCGGCGGTGAAGGCCGTGTACCAGAAGATCTGCTGGGCGATCTGGCCCTGGGCCGGCACCGGGCCGGATTCCGAGAAGGTCATGCCCATGGCCTGCTGGGGCGCGTACTTCTTCATCCAGTCCACGTACTTGGTCAGGGCGTAGACGGCGGCCGGGCTGTTGGTGGCGCCGCCGCGCGCCACCGATGCCCCCACCGGCGTGCACTTGTCGTCCGCCACGCGGATGCCCCACTCGTCCACCGGCATGCCGTTGGGCAGGCCCTTGTCGGCGGCGCCGGCCATGGACAGCCACGCGTCGGTGAAGCGCCAGCCCAGCGACGGATCCTTCTTGCCGTAGTCCATGTGGCCATAGACCTTCTTGCCGTCCAGCTCCTTGACGTCGTTGGAGAAGAAGTCGGCGATGTCCTCGTAGGCAGACCAGTTGGTGGGCACGCCCAGCTCGTAGCCGTACTTGGCCTTGAACTTGTCCTTCAGGTCCTGGCGCGCGAACCAGTCGGCCCGGAACCAGTAGACGTTGGCGAACTGCTGGTCGGGCAGCTGGTAGAGCTTGCCGTCGGGCGCGGTGGTGAACTTGGTGCCGATGAAGTCCTTGAGGTCCAGGTTGGGATTGGTCCACTCCTTGCCCGCGCCCGCCATGTAGTCGGACAACGGCAGGATGGCGCCGTAGCGGTAGTGCGTGCCGATCAGGTCGGAATCGGAGATCCAGCCGTCGTAGATGGACTTGCCGGACTGCATCGAGGTCTGCAGCTTCTCGACCACGTCGCCTTCCTGGATCAGGTCGTGGTTGACCTTGATGCCGGTGATCTCGGCAAAGGCTTTGGCCAGCGTCTTGGATTCGTACTCGTGCGTGGTGATGGTTTCGGACACCACGCTGATTTCGTTCACCCCTTTGGCTTTGAGTTTCGCGGCGGCGTCGATGAACCATTTCATCTCGGCCATCTGCTGGTCCTTGGACAGCGATGAAGGCTGGAACTCCGAATCGACCCACTTCTTCGCTTCCGGTTCGCCGGCCCAGGCCGCCGAAGTCCCAATCAGGGCGATGGCGGCCGCCATGGCGTGCATGCGCAATTTCATGACCTGTCTCCTCGATAACTCTTCCCCATCGTTTGCTGCGGACCGCTGGCCGGGGAAGATGCTGGCCGATAGTCCTTAACCACCGCTTGAATATGCAAGGGGTCTGGCGCCCCTCTTCAACCTTTCCGCATGACGAATGCCAGCAGCAGCATGGACGCGATGAAGCTGATCCACACCGAAGGCGGCTCGTCCAGTGAAAACCATTCCGCCGCCTTCTGGCCGAGTCCCAGGAATGCCAGGTTGAGCCAGGCCGCGGCCATCAGGCCGATGAACAGGCGGTCGCCGCGGGTGGTGCGCAGGGGCAGGAAGCCCTTGCGCTCGGCCGTGGGCGATTTCAGTTCCCATACCGTCATGCCCACCAGCATCAGCACGATGCAGGAAAAGAACACGGCGACGGGAGTGGTCCATACCATCCAGCTGAACATGAGCGCGCTCTCCTGGTAGTCCTTGCTTCTACACCCGGCCCATCGCAAAGCCCTTCGCGATGTAGTGCCGCACGAACCAGATGACGATGCCGCCCGGCACGATGGTCAGCACGCCCGCCGCCGCCAGCACGCCCCAGTCCATGCCCGAGGCCGACACGGTGCGGGTCATGGTGGCGACGATGGGCTTGGCGTTGACCGAGGTCAGCGTGCGCGCCAGCAGCAGCTCCACCCAGCTGAACATGAAGCAGAAGAATGCCGCCACGCCCACGCCGGACTTGATCAGCGGCAGGAAGATGGTCAGGAAAAAGCGCGGGAAGGAATAGCCGTCGACATAGGCGGTCTCGTCGATCTCGCGCGGCACCCCGGACATGAAGCCTTCCAGGATCCAGACCGCCAGCGGCACGTTGAATACCAGGTGCGCAAGCGCCACGGCCAGGTGCGTGTCCATCAGCCCGAAAGAGCTGTAGAGCTGGAAGAACGGCAGCAGGAACACCGCGGGCGGCGTCATGCGGTTGGTCAGCAGCCAGAAGAACACGTGCTTGTCGCCGATGAAGCGGTAGCGCGAAAA
>JALDYL010000355.1:0-3839 GCA_032153965.1 Achromobacter sp.
CCGCCGCTTGCAACGCGGCCTGCGCCTCGGCCACCAGGCGAAACGGCGCCACCACATTGACCTCATGCAATTCATGCCAGATGTCCGGCGTGGCCGCGGCCAGGTCCGCATGGGGAATGACACAGCTGATTCCGGCGTTGTTGACCAGCACATCCAGCCGCCCCCATGCCGCGACGGCTTCCCGGACCAGCCGGACCCGGTCGGCATCGTTCGCCAGATCCGCCTGCACGTATACCGCATCGCCCAGCTCGCGCGCCAAGGCATGGCCGGCTTCAGCCGAACGGCGTGAATGCACGACCACCGCATAACCGTCCCGCGACAGGCGGCGGGCTATGGCCTCACCTATGCCGGAAGTGGAACCCGTGACCAGGGCGACGGGACGCGGACTTTGCGGATGGGACATCGAGGAGTCTCTTGCTCAGAAATGCGCCGCATGCGGCGGAGAGGCTACAACTTAACACTCCCATGAAAACCGCAAGCTGACGGCGCGACGGCGCCTAGGGCGCCGCGCCGCCGTCCTCGCGCGACGCTCCCAGTTCTCCAGACACCCACTCGCAGAACGCGCGCGTCAAGGGCTCGTCCTGGCTGTCCCGATGCACCAGCCAGGCCCACTTCGGACCGCGCACGGTCTGCTCCGTCAACGCGGCCAGCGAGCCATCGCGGCGCGAGCGCTCGGCCAGCAGGCTGCAGACCAGCGCCATGCCCAGACCCTCGCGCGCCGCATCCAGCAACAGGCCGGGGTCGGAAAAATTCATGCCCTGGCCGCGCTGGCCCACGTCGGCGCCGCCCTGCGTTTCCCAATGGCTCCAATCCATCTCGCGCTCGCCATGCAGCGTGGCGCGCGTGTCCGCAGTTACCAGGCGAGGGTGGCAGGCCGGGTACATGCGGTCCTCGACCAGCACGCGGAACGCGCAATCGGCCTGCGGGCCCAGGTCATCGCGCAGCGCGATATCGATGGTCTGCTTGGCCATCTCCGGCGCGGTATCGCTGGTGTACAGCCACAGATCCGCCTCGGGATGCAGGGCGCGGAAAGCCTCCAGCCTGGGCAGCAGCCAGTGCCGCGAAAACGCCGGGCTGGCGTTCACGATCAACTGATTCGGCTTGCGGTACTGGTCCAGCCTGCGGATGCCGGCCGCCAGCTGCTGCAGCATGGCCTGCGTCGTGCCCAGCAGATCCCAGCCCGCATCCGTCAACGACACCGCGCGCCCCTGGCGGAAAAACAGCGGCTGACCCAGATAGTCCTCCAGGCTGCGCACCTGCTGGCTGATCGCCGACTGCGTCAGATGCAGCTCGTCGGCCGCCTTATGGAAGCTACCCAACCGGGCGGCCGCCTCGAAGCCGCGCAGCACGTTCAGGGGAGGCCATTGCTTGAGCATATCGATAAGCCCTGCTAATCAGAATTCCACTAAATATATCGCTAGTCCGCGCGGCTGGGCGGGAAATACACTGGAATTCAAGAGGTGCGCACCTTTGACTCAAACATAACCATTTTTTATCGATCTTCCAGAATTCCAGGAGCCCGACGTGCCCACCCGCCGCCAACTCATCCAACAAGCTTCCCTGCTCATCGGCGCCCGCGCCGCTGCCGCGCTGGGCCTCGGCGTCCTCGCATCCGGCGCGCAAGCCGCAGCCACCCGCGGCTGGCGCATGCCCGACGAAGGCGCGCCCCAGGCCCGCGCCTTGATCGCCTTCGGCGCCCAGGACGCCATCTGGGAAGACTTCACCGCCGACGTCCAGGCCGCGCTTGGCCGCATCGCCCGCGCCATCGCCGCCCACCAGCCCGTCACCGTGTTCTGCCGCGCCCGCGAACGCAGCCTGGCCGAACGCCATTGCGGCGCGGACAACGTCAGCTTCGTCGAAACCCGCCTGAACGACATCTGGATGCGCGACATCGGCGCCAACTTCGTGCTGGATGGGCGGGGCGCGGCCACCGGCGTGGATTTCAACTTCAACGGCTGGGGCAACAAGCAGCGCCACGCCGCCGACGCCAAGATCGCCGCCGAAACCACCGAGGTCACTGACACCGAATACCTGCAAAGCGAACTGGTCGGCGAAGGCGGCGGTATCGAAGTCGACGGCCGCGGCACCGGCATCATGACCGAAAGCAGCTGGATCAATGCCAACCGCAACCCCGGCTGGAGCAAGGCGGAAGTAGAGGAAGAACTGAAGCGCTGCCTGGGCCTGCGCAAGATCATCTGGCTGCCCGGCATCAAGGGTAAGGACATCACCGACGCCCATGTCGATTTCTACGCCCGCTTCGCCCGCCCTGGCGTCGTAGTCGCCAACCTCGACATGGATCCCGATTCCTACGACTACGCGCTGACCCGCAAGCATCTGGAGATCCTGCGGCGCGCGACGGATGCCGACGGCAAGCCGCTGGAGATCCACACCATGAGCCCGCCGCTCAAGCCCCGGCGCAGCAAGTTCCTGCGCGACAACCCCGACTTTGCGGCGGGTTATATCAACTACTTCGTCATCAACGGCGCCGTCATCGCGCCGGAATTCGGCGATGCGGAAGCGGACACGAAGGCGCGCGATCTGCTGACGCGTTTGTATCCGGGGCGCAAGGTGGTGCAGCTGGATATCGACGCCATTGCGTCAGGCGGCGGCGGCATTCACTGCGTGACGAATCAGTTGCCGATGGCGTAATTGCCGGGATTTCTTAAGAGGCGGGCAGGCTCGCGCCGTCGCCCGCCGGACACCAATCCGCCAAGACAGCCGTGGTAGAGTCGTGCGTCCTTCCCGTCGCACCACCACACCTCGCCACGCTTCAAGCCCCAACCGGCCGAAGTCGCATGACGAATGTGGCAAACCTCTTGCGGAGCGGAGCATGAACACTCAGACCCCAGCCATCGTCCCGGCGCGTACCGCCTTGCTGGTCATGCACTACCAGACCGACATCATGGAGCTGTTCCCGTCGGTCGCCCCCGCCTTGCTCAACAATACCCGGCAACTATGCGACGCCGCGCGGCGTGCAGGCGTCAGCGTCTACTTCGCCAAGATCCACTTCAGCCCCGGGTATCCTGAAGTCAGTCCGTTGAACAAGAACGGGCAGGGCATCAAACAGCTGGGCCTTTTCGTCCATGACCGTATCTCGCCGGAACTCGGCCGCCGCGAAGATGAACCCATCATCATCGCCCACCGCGCCAGCGTCTTCTTCGGCACCGATCTGCAAGTACGGCTTTCCGCGCAAGGCATCGATACGCTGATCATGGTCGGCGTCGCATCGACCGGCGTGATGCTGTCATCGATTGCGCATGCCAGCGACGCGGACTATCGCCTGCTGACGGTCAAAGACTGCTGCTACGACCCGGACCCGATCGTGCATGAACACCTGTTCGCCACCGCGTTTGAATCGCGCACCGCCGTGCTGTCGTTGGACGACGCCTTGTCCTTGCTGGCCTAGCGGCCGGCGAGAAGAATACCTGCCTTCATGATCTCGAAGGGATCATCCTCGCCGCCCATCATGTCTTTCCGAACCATACCCGCAGAACCTTACGCACCGCGCCGCATGGCGTTCATCGAGCAATGGCGCGAAGACGGCCTGGCCATCAAGGCCTACGCGATACAGCGCAATCCCGATCCTGCCGTTCCGCTGCTACCTGCCGAAGTAGCCGCAGCCGCCCGCAAGACCGCGCTGGCCGCGTTGCAAGACGCCGCCAGCGACCCGCGCGCCACGGGCTTGGGTTTCTGCATCGTGCACGTGGGCGAAGAAGCGGTCTGGCTGCTGGCAGACTGGTGGATATCCGGCGGCATCCTGTGCCAACAGATGTACTCCGCGCCACTGGATCAGCCCGAGCAGTTTCAGCCCGTGCAGGGACCGTTCATTGCATGCGTGT
>JALDYL010000356.1:0-3829 GCA_032153965.1 Achromobacter sp.
CCAGGAACTGGTGGTGGCCGCGGTGCGAGCCGTTGATCTGGTCGCCGGCGCCCAGCGCCAGCACCGAGCCGACCGCGCCGCCTTCCTGGCCCACGGACGAATGCGCGGGGCCGTGCACCAGACCTTCGGCGGCCAGGTCCAGCACTGCTTCTTCAAAGGCGCGGATCCAGTGCAGCTGGGTCAGCATGGTGCCCAGCAGGGCCGGGTCCGCCTGTTGCCAGTCCTTGGCATCTACCGTCAGTTGCCGCCAGGGCGCTTGGGGCTCAAGCGGTTGGTGGGTGGCCATGAGTGAATCTCCAGAGATGTGTGGGTGTCTTGCGATTAGAGGTAGCTGTAGCGGCTCCAGCCGCCGTCGGCCACCAGGGTGTGTCCGTTGACGTAGCCGGCCTGGCGCGAGGCCAGGAACACCGCCAGGTCGGCCATTTCGGCCGGTTGCGCCAGGCGGCGCAGCGGCGTGCGCTGCTTGAGGCGTTCGGGGTCGAGGCGGCCGCGCGCGGCCAGGTCGCGCACCAGGTCCGTTTCCACGTAGCCCGGCGCCAGCGCGTTCACGCGCACGCCCATGGGGCCCCATTCCACGGCCAGGGTCTCGGTCAGCAGCACCACCGCGCCCTTGGTGGCGCAATAGGCGGCGCGGTCGGGCGCCGCCACCACGCCGTACATCGAGGCCAGGTTGATGATGGCGCCGGCGCCGGCGGGCACCATGCGGCGGCCGGCGGCCTGGGCGCACAGGAACACGCCGGTCAGGTTGATGTCCACGGCGCGGCGCCACTCGTCCACGGTGACTTCCAGCGTGGGCTTGTTGGCCGAGACGCCGGCGTTGTTGACCAGCACGTCGATGCGGCCCCAGGCCTGTTCGACCTGGGAAAAAGCGCGCTCGACCGCGTCGGCGTCGGTGACCGAGGCTTGCACGCCCAGCGCCTCGCCGCCCTGGGCGGCCAGGCTGGCGACGGCTTCGTCCAGCGCGGCCGCGTCCATGTCCAGCAACGCCACGCGCGCGCCTTGGCGCACGAAGGCTTGCGCCGTGGCCAGGCCTATGCCCTTGGCGCCGCCGGTGATGACGACGCTCTGGCCGCGCAGGTCGGGATGGATGACTTCCGGAGTTCGGTCCAAGATGTTTGCCTCTTTGCTATGTATTTGCCGGCGCTCAGACCGCCAGCCATTCCTGGACCACGTCCTGGCGCTCATGCAGCTGCGCGGGCGGTCCTTCGAAAACGATGCGGCCGTGGCCCATCACGCTGACGCGGGTGGAGACCTTCAGCGCGATGGTCAGCTTCTGCTCCACCAGCACCACGGACACGCCGCGCTTGTGGATGTCGCGGATCACGTCGGCGATCACTTCCACGATCTTCGGCGCCAGCCCTTCGGTGGGCTCGTCGATCAGCATGACCTTGGGGTTGCCCAAGAGCGAGCGGCACATGGTCAGCATCTGCTGTTCGCCGCCCGACAGGTTGCCGGCCTTGGTGCCGCGGCGTTCCTTCAGGCGCGGAAAGTAGTCGAACATCTGCTCGGTCGACCAGTAGGGCGCGTCGTCGCGCTTGGGCTGTTCGCCCATGCGCAGGTTTTCGTCCACGGTCAGGTTGGCGAAGACTTCGCGCTCTTCCGGCACGAAGCCCAGGCCAGCGCGGGCGATCTCGAAGGGGCGCTTGTTGGTGATGTCGCGGCCTTCGATGGCGATGCTGCCGCCGGTCACGTCCACCAGGCCCATGATGCTTTTCATGGTGGTGGAGCGGCCGGCGCCGTTGCGGCCCAGCAGGCTCACGACTTCGCCGCGGCCGACGGTCAGGTCGATGCCGTGCAGGATGTGGCTCTTGCCGTAGTGGGCGTGCACGCCTTGCAGGCTCAGCAAGGGGGATTGCGTCGTCATACCGTTTCCTCTCCCAGGTAGGCTTCGCGCACGCGGGCGTCGCCGCGGATGTCGGCCGGCGTGCCGGTGGCGAGGATCTCGCCGTAGACCAGCACGCTGATGCGGTCGGCCAGCGAAAACACCACCTGCATGTCGTGCTCCACGATCAGCAGCGTGCAGTCGCGGGTCACGTCCTTGATGAGTTCGACCGTGTAGTCCACCTCGTGCTGGGACATGCCGGCCATGGGCTCGTCCAGCAGGATGACCTTGGGGCGCGAGGCCAGCGTCATGCCGATTTCCAGCGAGCGCTGTTCCGAATAGTTCAGGTCGCCGGCGGCGGTGTCCTGCTTGGCGGCCAGGCGCACTTTCTCCAGCAGGCGGTCCACGTCCTCGTTAACGGCGCGGTTGCGGGCGATTGGACGCCAGAAGTTGTAGACCAGCCCATGCATGCGCAGCACCGCCAGCCGCAGGTTTTCGCGCACCGACAGGCGCGGGAACACGTTGGTGATCTGGAACGAGCGCGCCAGCCCCAGGCGGTTGATGCTTTCCGGTGGCAGGCCGCCGATGGGGCGCGAACGCAGGCTGATATCGCCCGAGGTCGGCGCGAACGAGCCCGACATCAGGTGGAACAGGGTGGACTTGCCGGCGCCGTTGGGACCGATGACGGCGTGGCGTTCGCCGGCCTCGATCTTCAGGTTCACGCCGCGGATGATCTGCGCGTCGCCAAAGGACTTGCGCACGTCGGTCAGGGTCAGGATGTCGTGGCTCATTGTGCGGCCTCCAGCGCGGGAGCGGCTTGTTCGTCGTCGCGCCACAGGGCCAGCGCCCAGCGGCAGGCCGCCAGGCCCGCCACGAACAGCGCCAGTGGAATCAGCCAGGTCGACAGCGCCAGCGGCGCCCAGTCGTGGCCGAACAGCGGGATGTCGGGCCAGCCGGCCTCGGGGTTCATCGCCAGCAGCGACCGGTAGTCGCGGGCGAACATGCGTTGCAGCAGCTCCACCGTGAAGACGGTGGCGCCGGTGAGCAGCAGGCCGCCGGCCACCGAGACCGCGGCGCGCGGTAGCCAGTTGGCCAGCCCGCGCTCGCGCAGCGACTTGGCGGCGCCCTGCACCAGGCCGACCAGGCCGTCCGGCACGAACAGCATCACCAGCACGAACAGGATGCCCTGGTACAGCAGCCAGGAGCGGGTGATGTCGGCCAGCGTCTGCGACAGGAATGTCAGGATGGACGCGCCCAGCACCGGACCGAGGAAGGCGTTGACGCCGCCGATGTAAGCGAACAGCACCGCGTCGGTGGACAGCTTGACGTCGAACAGCACGTAGTTGCCGGCTTCGATGTTCAGCGCCTGCAAGCCCCCGGCGATGCCAGCGAACATGGCCGACAGCGCGAACACCAGGGTCTTGAGCGTGTGCGGGCGATAGCCCAGGTAGCGCAGGCGGTTGGCGTTCTCGCGCAGGCCCAGCGTCAGCCGGCCCAGCGGCGTGCGGGTCAGGCCGTACAGGGCTGCCAGCGACACCAGCACCCAGGCCAGCACCAGGAAATAGACCTCAATGTCGGAACCGAAGGTGTAGCCCCAGGCCGGCATGCGCATGGCGGATACGCCCGCCTCGCCGCCGAACACGCCCTTCAAGTGCGGCGCCAGCGCATGCAGCAGCTCGGCCAGCGCCAGCGTGATCATGGCGAAGTAGACGCCCGCGCGCATGGTGGCGAACCAGCCCGCGACCAGGCCGAACAGCAGGCCGGCCACGCCGCCCGCCAACGGCATCAGGGGCGTAGGCAAAAGGCCCGCGCCGCCCAGCGCATTCATGGCGTGGATGGTGGCGAAGGTGCCCACGCCGAAGTACGCGGCGTGGCCGAAGGACAGCATGCCGCCCTGGCCGGCCAGCAGGTTGAAGGCGCAGGCGAACAGCGCGGCGATCAGCATCTGCACGGCCGCCACCAGCTGGCCCGGGGGCAGCAGCCAGGGCAGCGCGCAGAGCGCGGCCA
>JALDYL010000097.1:0-18035 GCA_032153965.1 Achromobacter sp.
TCTCGGATTCCATGCTGACCAGCGCCTGCTGCGCCACTTCCACGTAGTGCAGGCGCTCCAGCGCGATGGCGATCAAGGTGGCGTAGGCCTCGATCTGGCGGCGCGAATCGGGATTCAGGAACAGGCTGCGGCGCGGCGCCGCCAGCGCCAGCACGCCGCGGGTGCGCATCGGCGCCTTCAGCGGCAGATACAGCAGTTCGCTGTTGGACAGAGTGGCGGTGCCTGCGCCGGCGGGCTGTCCGTGGTCGTAGACCCACTGGGCCAGCGCGGATTCCAGCGGCGGCATGTCGTCCGCGGCCGCGGACGCCAGCTTCAGCCTGTCGTCCATGCCCAGGATGTACAACGCGCAGCGCGAGCCGAAGGTGGCATGCACGAAGGCGCCGGCCAGGGTGACGATCTGCTCCGGCAGCAGCGCGGACGACAGTTCGCGCGCGAATTCGTAAAGGCTGCGCGCATCGGCCTCCCGCTTGACCGAGGCCTGTGCCTGCAAGCGCAGGCCGGCCGTCAGCTGGCCGATGAGCAGGCCCACCGAGAGCAGCACGCCAAAGGTCAGCAGGTACTGCACGTCCGATACGGCGAAGGACGCCAGCGGCTGCACGAAGAAGAAGTCGAACAGCCCGACGCTGACGACCGAGGCCAGCGCCGCCGGCCCGCGACCATGGCGCAACGCCACGGCCACCACCGCCAGCAGGAACAGCATGACGATATTGGTCTGGTGCAGGGTGGGAAAGGCCAGCATGGACAGCGCCGTGGCCGCCGCGCAATAGCACAGCGCCCAGGCATAACCCGCCAGTGGCCGCGGATTGCGCTCGTCCGCGCTCAGGCGCGCGCGTTGCCCGAGCGTGAGCGGGTCGCGCCCGGGCGCCGCGGCGGCGGGCAGTGGCGGCGCGCCCAGGCGGATGATGTCGATCTCGGGGCAGCCCGCGGCCAGCATGTCGGCGAAGCTGTGGCGCCGCCACAGCCAGCCCGGCGAGATGGCCGCGGTCAGCAGCGCGGACAGCGACAGGCGCAGGCGTTGCAAACCGCTGGCGCGGGTGCGGCCAATGATGGCCTTGGTGATGTTGTGGCGGCGCACGTAGCGCACCACGGCGTCGACCATGTCGCCGCCAGCCAGGGTCTCGCTGCGTGCGCCCAGCGCATCCGCCAGGGCCAGGCTGCGCTGGATGCGCTCCTGTTCGGCCTGGGGCGGCGGGGCTGCCCGCGGCGTGTCGATGGTGACCACGTGCAGATCGCATTCCAGCTGCTGGCTCAGGCGGTGGGCGCTGCGGATGACGTACTCGGCGTCCACGTCCGGACCGATGCAGGCGACCACGGCCTCGCGCGTGCGCCATACCGGTTCGATGGCGCGGTCGCGGCGATAGGCCTGGACGTCGTCGTCGACGTGGTCGGCGGTGCGGCGCAGCGCCAGCTCGCGCAGCGCGATCAGGTTGCCCTTGCGGAAGAAATTGCGGGTGGCGTGGCGGGCCTGCTCGGGCAGGTAGACCTTGCCTTCCTTCAGGCGGCGCAGCAGCTCGTCGGCCGACAGGTCCACCAGGATGACCTCGTCGGCCGCATCGAAGACCTCGTCGGGCACGGTCTCCCAGACGCGCACCCCGGTGATGCTGCCGACCGCTTCGTTCAGGCTGTCCAGGTGCTGCACGTTCAGCGTGGTCCAGACGTCGATGCCTGCGGTCAGCAGTTCATGGATGTCCTGCCAGCGCTTGGCATGGCGCGAGCCGGGCGCGTTCGAGTGCGCCAGCTCGTCCACCAGCACCAGGTGGGGGCGTCGGGCCAGCGCGCCGTCCAGGTCGAATTCCTTCAGCACATGGCCGCGGTACGGCACGTCCTTGAGCGGCAGGACGGGCAGGCCTTCCAGCAGCGTGGCGGTTTCGCGCCGGCCGTGGGTTTCGACGATGCCGGCCAGCACGTCGGCGCCTTGGGCGGCTTGGGCGCGCGCCGCCACCAGCATGGCGTAGGTCTTGCCCACGCCGGCCGACGACCCGAAGTAGACGCGCAGCTTGCCGCGCACCGCCTGGCGCGCGGCGTCGTCCAGGGTCTTCAAGAGCGCGTCGGGATCGGGACGCTCGCCAGCGATATCAGCCATGAACGCGCAAGAGGAGTGAGGGAACGGCTGGCAATACTATACGCCGCGGCATCAGCGCGCCGGACGCAATTGGTCCAGCGCCAGGTTCAGCGTCAGCACGTTGACCGCGGGGTCGCCCAGCAGGCCCAGCCAGGGCTTCTCGGTATGGGCCTGGATCAGCGCGTCGACCTGCGCGCGCGGCAGATCGCGGGCGCGCGCCACGCGGGCGGCCTGGTAGGCCGCGGCGGCCGGGCTGATGTGCGGATCCAGGCCGCTGCCGGACGCGGTGACCAGGTCCACCGGCACGGGCACGGGGTTGTCGGGATCGGACGCCTTCAACGCGGCGATGCGGGCCTGGATGGCGTCGGCCAGCGCCGGATTGCGCGGGCCCAGGTTCGAACCGCCGGAGCCGGCGCCGTTGTACGGCATGGGCGCGGTGGCCGACGGCCGGCCCCAGAAGTAGCCGGGCGAGCTGAACGACTGGCCGATCAGCTCCGAGCCCACGACGCGGTCGCCTTGCTTGATCAGCGAGCCGGCCGCTTCGTGCGGGAAGACGGCGGCGGCGATCCCCGTGGTCAGGAAGGGATAGGCCAGGCCAGTCACCAGCGACAGCGCGGCGAAGACGACCAGCGCGGGGCGCAGGATGCCGCCTTGGCGCGGCAGGGTGGTGGAATTTTTCATGATGGATTCCTTGCGGTTTGGGGCTTAAGCCCAGCCCAGGGCGGCCAGTACCATGTCGACCAGCTTGATGCCGGCAAACGGGACCAGCAGGCCGCCCAGGCCATAGATGAGCAGATTGCGGCGCAACAGCACGGCCGCGCCCAGCGCCCGGTAGCGCACGCCCTTGAGCGCCAGCGGGATCAGCACCACGATGATCAGCGCGTTGAAGATCACGGCCGACAGGATGGCCGAGGCCGGCGTGGCCAGGCCCATGATGTTCAGCACGTTCAGCTGCGGATAGACGGTGGCGAAGGCGGCCGGAATGATGGCGAAGTACTTGGCCACGTCATTGGCCACGCTGAAGGTCGTGAGCGCGCCGCGGGTCATCAGCATCTGCTTGCCGATCTCGACGATCTCGATGAGCTTGGTGGGGTTGGAATCCAGGTCCACCATATTGCCCGCCTCCTTGGCGGCCTGGGTGCCCGAATTCATCGCCACCGCCACGTCGGCCTGCGCCAGCGCCGGCGCATCGTTGGTGCCGTCGCCCGTCATCGCCACCAGCCGGCCTTCCGCCTGGTAGGCGCGGATCAGCTTGAGCTTGGCCTCGGGCGTGGCTTCGGCCAGGAAGTCGTCCACGCCGGCCTCGGCGGCGATGGATGCGGCCGTGAGCTTGTTGTCGCCCGTGATCATCACGGTCTTGATGCCCATGCGGCGCAGTTCCGCGAAGCGCGACTGGATGTCGGGCTTGACGATGTCCTTCAACTCGACCACGCCCAACGCGCGGTTGCCGTCGCTGACCATCAGCGGCGTGCTGCCGCGGCGGGCCACGTCTTCGGCCAGGCGCAGGGCCTGTTCCGGCACCGTCGAGTCCTGCTCGGCCAGCCAGGCCTGCACGGCGTCGACCGCGCCCTTGCGGATCATGCGGCCGTTCAGGTTCACGCCGCTCATGCGCGATTGCGCGGTGAAGGGCACGAATTCGGCGTGCGCCATGGGCGCGGCTGGCGCGTGGATGGATTTATCGGCCAGCGCCACGATGCTGCGGCCTTCCGGCGTTTCATCGGCCAGCGAGGCCAGGCGCGCGGCTTCGGCCAGTTCGCGCGCGGACACGCCGGGCGCGGGCAGGAAGGTCGATGCCTGGCGGTTGCCGAAGGTGATGGTGCCGGTCTTGTCCAGCAGCAGCACGTCCACGTCGCCCGCGGCTTCGACCGCGCGGCCCGAGGTGGCGATGACGTTGGCGCCCATCATGCGGCTCATGCCGGCCACGCCGATGGCCGACAGCAGGCCGCCGATGGTGGTGGGAATCAGGCAGACCAGCAGCGCGACCAGCACCGTCACCGTGACGACGGACCCGCCGCCGGCGGCGTTGACCGCGTAGATCGAGAACGGCATCAGGGTCACGACCACCAGCAGGAACACCACGGTCAAGCCCACCAGCAGGATGGTGAGGGCCAGCTCGTTGGGCGTCTTCTGGCGCTTCGCGCCTTCGACCATGGAGATCATGCGGTCCAGGAAGCTCTCGCCCGGGTCGGCGGCGATGCGCACGAAGATCCAGTCCGACAGCACGCGCGTACCGCCGGTGACCGACGAGAAGTCGCCGCCGGATTCGCGGATCACGGGCGCGGATTCGCCGGTGATGGCGCTTTCATCGACCGACGCCACGCCGGCGATGACCTGGCCGTCGCCGGGTATGGTTTCGCCCGCTTCGACCAGCACCACGTCGCCGCGGCGCAGCAAGCCCGAAGGCTGCTTGGCGGCTCGGCTGCGCCATTCGCCCGGCTGCGCCGTGCTGGCGTCGACGTCGCGAAAGCCCTTGAGCAGCCGCGCGTCGATGGTGGTGCGCAGGCCGCGCAGGGTGGCCGCCTGCTGTTTGCCGCGGCCTTCGGCCAGGGCTTCGGCGAAGTTCGCGAACAGCACGGTGAACCATAGCCATACGCTGATCGCCAGGATGAACCCGGCAGGCGCTTCGGCCTGGCCGCGCAGGGCCATGACCCACAGCACCGTGGTCAGGATGCTGCCCACGTAGACCACGAACATCACGGGGTTCTTCAGCTGCGCGGCGGGCGAGAGCTTGCGCAGGCTGTCCAGCACCGCGGGGCCGATCAGGGCGCGCGACCACATGCCGAACTGGCGTTCATGCACGCCGTGCGACGCGGCGCGGGCGGCGCCGCCTCCGGCGCCGGTAGTAGAGGTTTCAATCTTGGCCATTTTCATTCCTAGCCTTTAATTTGCAGGTGTTCCGCCACGGGGCCCAAGGCCAGCGCGGGCACGTACGTCAAAGCGCCCACCAGCAGCACGGCGCCGATCAGCAGCACCACGAAGAGCGGGCCGGTGGTGGGCATGCTGCCGGGCCCGGCGGGAAGCCGGCGCTTGGCGGCCAGCGAGCCGGCCATCGCCAGGATGGCGACGATGATCGCGAAGCGGCCGAACCACATGGCGATGCCCAGCAGCACGTTGTAGAAGGGCGTGTTGGCGGACAAGCCGGCGAAGGCGCTGCCGTTGTTGTTGGCGGCCGACGTCAGGGCATAGAGGATTTCGGAGAAGCCGTGGATGCCCGGGTTCAGCACGCCGGCCTGGCCGGCCGATACCGAGACCGCCAGCGCCGTGCCGCCAAGCACCAGCAGCGGAGTCGCCAGGATGACGATGGAGACCATCTTCATGTCGTAGGCCTCGATCTTCTTGCCCAGGTATTCCGGGGTGCGGCCTATCATCAGCCCGGCGATGAAGACGCCCAGGATGGCGAAGGCCAGCATGCCGTACAGGCCCGAGCCCACGCCGCCGAAGACCACCTCGCCCAACTGCATCAACAGCATCGGCGTCAGGCCGCCCATGGCGTTGAGCGAATCGTGCATGCCGTTGACGGCGCCGCAGGACGCCGCGGTGGTGACGGTGGCGAACAGCGAGGTGGCGGCGATGCCGAAGCGGGTTTCCTTGCCTTCCATGTTGCCGCCCGGCGAGAACGCGCTGAGCGCGCTGTCGGCGCCGGCCTGGGCCGCCATCGGATTGGGCTGCTGCTCGAAATAGGCGGCCGACAGCGCGAACACCGCGAACAGCACGGTCATGGCCGCCAGGATCGCGATGCCCTGGCGCCGGCTGCCCACCATCTCGCCGAACGAGAAGCACAGCGCGGCGGGAATTGCCAGGATGGCCAGCATCTCCAGGAAATTCGCCAGCGGCGTGGGGTTCTCGAAGGGATGCGCGGAGTTGGCGTTGAAGAAGCCGCCGCCGTTGGTCCCCAGCAGCTTGATCGATTCCTGTGAAGCGACTGGACCCATGGCCAGGGTCTGGGTCTTGCTGACGGCGGGATCGGTCACGGCCTGTCCCTGGGCGTTCAGCACGGGCTGGCCCTGGGCGTCCACGCGGGGCTGGTCGTAGTGCACGGCCTCGATGGTCTGGACTTCCTGGTAGGGACTGAAATTCTGGATCACGCCCTGGCTGACCAGCGCCAGCGCCAGCGCCAGGGACAGCGGCAGCAGCACGTACAGCGTGCTGCGCACCATGTCGGTCCAGAAGTTGCCGACCGTGGCCGAGCAATGACGCGACAGGCCGCGGATCAGCGCGAACACCACGGCGATGCCGGTGGCGGCCGAGACGAAGTTCTGCACCGTCAGCGCCAGCATCTGCGTCAGGTAGCTCATGGTCGATTCGCCGCCATAGCCCTGCCAATTGGTGTTGGTGACGAAGCTGATGGCGGTATTCAGCGCGGAATCCGGCGACACCGCGCCCAGGCCGGCGGGATTGAGCGGCAGGGCGCCCTGCAGGCGTTGCAAAGCGTAGACAGCCGCGATGCCGATGATGTTGAAGGCCAGCACCGCCACGGCGTAGCGCTTCCAGCCCATCTCGGCCTGCGGGTCTATGCCCGCCAGGCGGTAGATGCCGCGCTCGATGGGGCGGCCCCAGGCGGTCAGCCGGGACTGCCCGTTTTCCATGGCGATGCGGATGTAGCGCCCGAGCAGGGGCGCGATCGCAAGCAGGACTGCCAGGTACACGACCAGCAATCCGACGAATTCGGCGGTCATCAGAATTTCTCCGGTTTGAACAGCGCGACCAGCAGGTACACGAACAACAGGGCGGCCGTCAGGCCGCTCAGCCAATAGAGCGCGTTCATGGTTGCTCTCCCGCAAACAAGGTTTCGCAGAATCGCAGCAGGGCGAATATCAGCCCGGCCATGACGGCAAAGATGGCGATATAGATGGCATCCACGTATTTCCTCCCGGGAGCGGCGCTCCCTTCGAACGACGGGCCTGCGCGGCGTATAGGGATGCGCGCCGGGCAGGCGTAGTGACCAAATCAGGACACCGGCAGGTTACGGAGCGGGGGGTAAAAACGGGGTATACGTTTGGGAGGGGGGTATAAATGAAACGTAAACGCGGCCCGCTGCCCGAATGCGGGCAGGGCGCGCACGCGGCCGCGGTCCATCTTGGGGCGGCCCGGCGGCGAGGCATGAAGGCGGGAGCGGGGGAGCCGGAATGACCGCAAGGCACCCCAAAAAATCCCAATATTTAGAACATGAAACTCAAATTGCACCAATATGGTGCGGGAAATATGTAAATGAATGCTCCTTCTTAGGGCATTCCCCTAGTGTGACAATCCCGCATCTGGTGCAGAATCTCATCCCATGCAGGTGAGGAGACAAAGCCCTGCATGGGCAAATACCGGCGGCACCGGTACATAAAAAAAGTAAAGCAGTACCCAAAAAAAGCAAAACGCACAGCGGCTGGCACCAGGTAGTGCCAGCCGTTGTCGCATAAAAAGCCGGCATTTCAACCGCATAGGCTTTTCAAGCGCCGCGTTTCGCGATAATTAGACAGGGTTCGCTCATCCTAGTTATGTCGGAATCGCGCCTTTCATCCCCGAAGCCAGCCACGACTCCCTATTGGCGCCGCAACCTGCGGCTGATCCTGGTGTTGCTCGTCGCCTGGGCCGCGCTGACTTTCATCCCCGCCTTTTTTGCCCGCGGCCTGAACTTCGATTTCATCGGCTGGCCGTTCGCGTTCTGGATGGCGGCCTATGGCGCGCCGCTGGCCTACCTGATCATCATCGGCATCTATGCCCGGGTCATGAACCGCGCCGATGAACGCTCCGAAGACGCTGGAGGGCGCCGCTGATGCCGTTTTTCAGCGGAGACACGCCCCAGCAATTCAGACTCCGGCTGCGCCGCATCTATGTGCTGTACACGGCGGGTTTTGCGTTGATGATCCTGTTGATGGCGCTGGCCGAGATCCTGGGCATGCCGCGCAACTGGATCGGCTATGTGTTCCTGCTGGTCACGGTCAGCCTGTACGCCGGCATCGGCATCGTCTGCCGGACCTCGGATCAGGTCGAGTACTACGTGGCCGGCCGGCGGGTGCCGGCGATCTACAACGGCATGGCCACGGCCGCCGACTGGATGTCGGTGGCTTCCTTCATCGGGGTCGCGGGCACGCTCTACCTGACGGGTTATGGAGGGCTGGCTTACATCATGGGCTGGACCGGCGGCTACGTGCTGGTGGCGATGCTGCTGGCGCCTTACCTGCGGCGCTTTGGCCAATACACCATTCCGGACTTCATGGGCGCGCGCTATGGCGGCAACATGCCGCGCCTGGCGGGCGTGGCCTGCGCGATTCTCTGTTCCTTCACCTACCTGGTGGCGCAGATCTATGGCGTGGGCATCATCACCACGCGCATGACCGGCATTTCCTTCGAACTCGGCATTTTCGTGGCGCTGGGCGGCATGCTGGTCTGTTCGTTCCTGGGCGGCATGCGCGCGGTCACCTGGACGCAGGTGGGGCAGTACATCATCCTGGTCATTGCCTATCTGGTGCCGGTGGTCTGGCTGTCCGTCAAGCACACCAACATGCCCGTGCCGCAGCTGTCGGCCGGCGTGGTGCTGCAGCAGGTCACCGAAAAAGAGATCTACCTGCAGAACGACCCGTCCGAAATCGAGGTGCGCCGGCTTTGGCAGGAGCGCGCCGACGAGATGGGCCGCCGGATGGCGGCATTGCCCGAGTCCTGGATGCTGGAAAAGGACAAGCTGCGCAGCCGGCTGGCGCAGTTGAACGCCAACGACGCGCCCATGGTCGAGATCCGCTCGGCCGAACGCGAGCTGGCCGGCTACCCCGGCAGCGTGGAAGACGCTCGCATCGCCTGGGCGCAGGCCAAGGCCACCTTCGAGGCGCGGGCCGCGCCGGCCACGCCGCATGCGGAACCGTTCCCGTCCAAGGATCCGGAAGAGCAGCGCAACATGCGCATCAACTTCCTGGCGCTGGTGCTCTGCCTGATGCTGGGCACCGCCGGCATGCCGCACATCCTGATGCGCTCATACACCACGCCCTCGGTCATCGAGGCGCGCAAGTCAGTGTGCTGGTCGCTGCTGTTCATCCTGCTGCTGTATTTCATGGCGCCGGCGCTGGCATTGCTGGTGAAGTACGAGGTCTATACCCAGGTGGTCGGATCCAGCTTTCTCAGCCTGCCCAACTGGGTGCATGCGTGGAGCGCCGTCGACAGCAATCTGCTGGACGTGACCGACGTCAACCGCGACGGCATCGTGCAGTTGAGCGAGATCAGCATGGGCGCCGACGTGGTGGTGCTGGCCATGCCGGAAATCGGCGGCTTGCCCTACGTGATTTCGGCCCTGGTGGCGGCGGGCGGCCTGGCCGCGGCGCTGTCCACCGCCGACGGCCTGTTGCTGACCCTGTCCAACTCCCTGTCGCATGACATGTGGTACCGCATGGTGTCGCCGCGCATGTCGGCCGCGCGCCGCGTGATGGTGTCCAAGATCCTGCTGCTGCTGGTGGCCTTCGGCGCCGCCTGGGTGGCGGCGCGCAAGCCCGCGGACATCCTGTTCATGGTGTCGGCTGCGTTCTCGTTCGCCGCCTCGTCATTCTTCCCCGCGCTGGTCATGGGCGTGTTCTGGCGCCGCGCCAACAAATGGGGCGCGACGCTGGGCATGGCGGCGGGGCTGGCGGCGACGTTCGCCTACATGACGCACACGCATCCGTGGCTGCGCGAATGGGTGTTGGGCATCTCGCGCACGCAACCGGTGGATCTGTGGTGGGGCATCCAGCCGATCGCGGCGGGCGTGTTTGGCGCGCCGGTGGCGTTCCTGACGATCATCGTGGTGTCCCTGCTGACGCCGCCGCCCGACCGCGCCACGCTGGCGCTGGTGGACTACCTGCGCCATCCGGGCGCGCCCAAGCCGCAGGGCGAACGCGCCTAAGGCTTTCCGCAGGCGTCGGCGCTGCGGTTTTCCGGGTCGATGCAGGAAGCCCATGCCGCTGCGGGCATGGCTTGCAGCAGGGTATAGGTCTGGCCGGGCGCCCATAGCCATTGCACCCCGCCCGGCGTCTGGCCGGCGGCGTCCCAGATTCGCTTGCGTTGCGCGGCGGTCATGATGAATTGCCGATGGTCGCCGCTGTTGCCCTGCGCCAATATCTGCAAGGGATCCCGCTTGGCGGCATAGATGCTGGCAAGCCCCTCGGCCGTCTTCCTGGGTTGCACGATGGCCCAGTCGTAGTTGTACGAGTCCAGCTCGGGCGCTTCCCAGGCGGGGCCGGGCAGCACCAGGGTGGCGTAGGGGTCCGGGCTGGCGCGGTAGGGCGGGCCCAGCGCGGGAGGCTCGTCTGCCCATGCGTGCTGTTGGCGCAAGTAGCGTTGCGCCTTGCGGCCCTGGGCGTCACGCGTCACGACTTCAAACGCGTTGCCGGACTGGTCTTGATAGGAAATGGTGCGCAGCAGCCGGCCCGCGGCGTCATGCACGTAGCGGGCCATGGGCCGGGAGGCCGCGGCGCAATCGTTGGCGCCCAGCTCGGCCAGCCAACCATGGGCGTCGTAGCGCAGGCAGTAGCGCGCGGGCCGGTTGCGGCGGCCGTCCCAGGCGCGCGAGCGCCGCTCGTAGCCAGTCAGCCGACCGGCGGAGTCATAGTAGAAGCGAGTTTCAGCGTCTGGCGGGGGCAGCGCGGCCTTGCCCGATTCACGGGCTTCGTGGACGGCGTTGGCACTGTAACGGGCGATGCCGCACAAATGCTGGCGGCCGCCGGGAGCGCTTTCCCAGCGCAGCATTGTCAGGCCGATGCGGGCGTCGGGCGCAGCGGCGTAGACGGACCAGTCCACCTGTTCGGCCCAGATGGTGGCGGTAGCCCGCCCGCCCGTGTCGATGGCGACGTCAGGCAGCCATGACCGGATACGCGAGCCGTCCAGCGCCAGCAAGGTATTGGTGTCGTCCAGGGAAATGTCCATTACCCCGGTGTGGCGCTGCGCGGATGTCGCCAGGGGCTCGCAGAGCGCACTGGCCAGCCCCGGCGCCATGGAAAGTGCCGTCAGCAAAAGCAGACGCCGCGCGGAATCAGAGCGCCGCATTGTGCAGATAGGCAATCAGCCCCCAGAGTTCGCTGCTGACCCCGCCCAGGCGCAGGGCGCCATCGCGTGTGTCCATCAGCAGGAAAGGGTAGGCGTTGCGCTCCAGCTTGCCTGGAGGCGGCAGCCTGTAAGGCGTGAAGTGCTCGCCCGACAGCAGGTAGGTATTGGTCATGTCGCCCACATCCACATGCAGGTACCAGACGGTCAGGTCCGCGACGTTCAGGGCCGCGTCCGTTTCCGGATACAGGCCGCCCTGGCCGGCGGGGATGGCGCTGTCCAGCACGGCCATGAACACGGCGCGTGGGCCGGGTTTGGGAAAGTAGGCGCCTTCGCCGCCGCGCTGCGTGAACGCTTGGCGGATGAACCCTGCACCGCGCGTGCCGGGCACCACCGTGCGGGCGAACATCGCGTCCAGCTCGGCCTCCGACAAGGGACGGGGCGCGGCGGATAGCCGGTCCAGATCCTGCTTGAAGGCGGTCAACCAGGTTCGGTAACGCACGAGTTCAGCGGCGCGGTTGAACTCCTGGGCCAGGGCATTGCCGGCCGGCAGGAAGCCCAGACAGGCCAGGCACAGCGAGGCCGCCAGCCAGCGGCGGATCCAGGAACTCGCCGTCGCCCCGCTGCGAGGCTTCAATGGGAAACGGACTTCGAGAAGACGTTCATCACCACCACGCCGGCGATGATGAGGCCAATGCCGATGAGAGCGGGCGTGTCCAGGTGCTGCTTGAACAGCACCGCGCCCACGATGGAGATCAGCACGATGCCCACGCCGGACCAGATGGCGTAGGCGATGCCCACGGGGATCTCGCGCAGCGTCAGCGACAGGAAGTAGAACGAGATCAGATAGCCGACCACCGTGATGATGGATGGCGTCAGGCGGGTGAAGCCTTCGGATCCCTTGAGTGCGCTGGTCGCGAAGATCTCCGCGATGATGGCCACACCCAGGTAGAGCCACTTCATTTGCGCGTTCCTTCGGATTGCCGCAGCAATACCAGCAGGGCGCCGGCGCCGCCTTCGCGCTCGGGCGCCTCGGAAAACGCCAGCACGTCGTTCTTCTGCACCAGCCAGGTGCGGGCCTTGTCCTTCAGCACCGGTTCCAGCCCCTGCGAGCCATAGCCCTTGCCGTGCACGATGCGCACGCAGCGGATGCCGTGTTCCTGGCATTCGTCCAGGAACGACAGCAGGGCATGGCGGGCCTGTTCCACGCGCAGTCCGTGCAGATCGAGTTCGGCGCCGGCGCGCCACTGGCCGCGGCGCAGGTTGCGCGCGGTGTCGGGCGCGGCGTCGCTGCGCACGAAGGCCGTGCCAGCTTCGGACAGCAGATGCGTGATTTCGCCGCCGTCGGACACGCCGGTATCGGCGCGCGTGGGCGCTTCGCCCAGCGCGTTGGCCCGGCGCAGCGCGGGCGCGGGTTCCGCCACGGGCTTGTGTTCCACCCGGGCGGCCTGCTTGATCGGCGTGACCGACTTCATGGTGCGCTTGAACGCCGCCATGTCGTCCACGGGGGCGGTTTCGGGCTTCTTCAGCACCGCCACCCGCTGGGCGAGGGCGGCGCGCTCGCGTTCGGCCTGCAGGTCTTTCTTCAGGCGTTTCAGGTCGGCCAGGCCGACCTTACTGCCCCGCATTCTCCAGCCACCGTTGTGCGTCCAGCGCGGCCATGCAGCCCGTGCCGGCGCTGGTGATGGCCTGGCGGTAGACGTGGTCCTGCACGTCGCCGGCGGCGAACACGCCAGGGACCGAGGTCATCGTGGCCATGCCGGACAGGCCGCTCTTGGTGACGATGTAGCCGTCCTTCATTTCCAGCTGGCCCTGGAAGATCTCGGTGTTGGGCTGGTGGCCGATGGCGATGAAGGCGCCGGTGACCGCCATGTCTTCGGTGGCGCCGGTGTCCACGTGGCGTACGCGCACGCCGGTAACGCCGCTGTCGTCGCCCAGCACTTCTTCCAGGGTATGGAACAGCTTCAGTTCCATATTGCCGGTCTCGACCTTGCTCATGAGTTTGTCGACCAGGATGGGCTCGGCGCGGAACTTGTCGCGGCGATGGATCAGGGTGACCTTGCGGCAGATGTTCGACAGGTACAGGGCTTCTTCGACGGCGGTGTTGCCGCCGCCCACCACGACCACGTCCTGGTTGCGGTAGAAGAAGCCGTCGCAGGTGGCGCAGCCGGACACGCCGCGGCCCATGAAGGCCTCTTCGGAGGGCAGGCCGAGGTACTTGGCCGAGGCGCCGGTGGCGATGATGAGGGCGTCGCAGGTGTAGATCTTGCCGGTGTCGCCCGTGAGGGTGAACGGGCGCTTGGACACGTCGACCTTGGCAATGTGGTCGAAGATCATTTCGGTGTTGAAGCGTTCGGCGTGCTTCTGGAAGCGCTGCATCAGGTCCGGACCCTGCACGCCATCGGCGTCGGCCGGCCAGTTGTCGACGTCCGTGGTGGTCATGAGCTGGCCGCCTTGGGCCAGACCTGTAACAAGAACAGGGCTCAGATTGGCGCGTGCCGCATAGACGGCCGCCGTGTAACCGGCGGGGCCGGAACCGAGTATCAAAACTTTAGCGTGCGTAGGCGTGGACATGGGCGGGTATCTTTAGGTTAACGCCCAATTATAATGAGCCGCATGCCGCGTATCTCGACTGCTTCTCCGCGCGCCTCGCGCAACACCCGTAACGGGCCTTCCCCCCTGCAGACGCGCTTGTCCGCACTGCTGCGTGAAGCCCGTTGGATCCTCTTCGCCGCCCTGGCGGCCTGGCTGACGCTGGTGCTGGCCACCTGGAACGCCGCCGACCCGGGCTGGTCGCATTCCGTCCCCGCCGGCGCCATCCACAACAAGGGCGGGACCCTGGGCGCCTATCTGGCGGATATCCTGCTCTATCTGTTCGGTTTTTCCGCCTGGTGGTGGGTGATCCTGCTGCTGCACCGGGTGCGCGCGGGCTACCGCCGCCTTGCCAGCCATCTTCGCGTTACCAATAGTAAGCAGCCGGAAGTGTTGCCCCGCGTCCACTGGGAAGAGGGCATCGGCTTCTTCCTGCTGCTGGTGGGGTCGCTGGGCATGGAAGCGCTGCGCCTGGCCAGCCGCGGCACCCATCTGCCCGGCGCCTCGGAGAACACCAGCGGCGCAGGCGGCGTGATCGGCCAGACGCTGGCCGACCTGATCGGCCGCAGCATTGGCTTCACCGGCAGCACGCTGGCCTTTCTGGTCATGCTGGCCATCGGCCTGAGCCTGTTCTTTTCGTTCTCGTGGCTGGCCATCGCCGAACGCGTGGGCTCCTGGCTGGAAGGCCTGGTGCGCCGCGTGCGCGATTCCTATGCCGCCCGCGAAGACCGCAAGGTCGGAGAGGTCGCCAAGGCCGTGCGCACCGAACAGGTCGTGGCCAAGCAGGAGAAGCTGGTCCACGAGCAGCCGGTGCGGATCGAACCCGCGATCACCGTGGTGCCGAAGTCTGAACGGGTCGAAAAGGAAAAGCAGCAATCGCTGTTCTTCGCGCCTTCGGGCGGCGCCGAAGGCGATCTGCCGGCGATCAGCCTGCTGGATCCGCCCCTGGCCAACCAGGAAACGGTGTCGGCCGAAACCATAGAATTCACCTCGCGCCTGATCGAAAAGAAGCTGGCCGACTTCGGCGTGTCGGTCACCGTGGTGGCGGCGCAGGCCGGCCCGGTCATCACGCGCTACGAAATCGAGCCCGCCACGGGCGTGAAGGGCAGCCAGATCGTCAACCTGGCCAAGGACCTGGCGCGCGCGCTCAGCCTGGTCAGCATCCGGGTGGTGGAAACCATTCCCGGCAAGAACCTGATGGGGCTGGAACTGCCCAACCCGCGCCGCCAGATGGTGCGCCTGTCCGAGATCCTGGGTTCGCAGACCTATCACGCCAGCCATTCCGTCGTGACGATGGCGCTGGGCAAGGACATCGCCGGCAATCCGGTGGTGGCCGACCTGGCCAAGATGCCCCACCTGCTGGTGGCGGGCACGACCGGTTCGGGCAAGTCCGTGGGGATCAACGCCATGATCCTGTCGCTGCTGTACAAGGCGGACGCGTCCCACACCCGGCTGATCCTGATCGATCCGAAGATGCTCGAAATGAGCGTCTACGAAGGTATTCCGCACCTGCTGGCGCCGGTGGTCACCGACATGCGCCACGCCTCCAACGCGCTGAACTGGTGCGTGGGCGAAATGGAAAAGCGCTACCGCCTGATGAGCAAGATGGGCGTGCGCAACCTGGCGGGCTACAACACCAAGATCCGCGACGCGATCAAGCGCGAGGAACCCATCCCCAATCCGTTCTCGCTGACGCCGGACGCGCCCGAGCCGCTGTCGCCGCTGCCCACCATCGTGGTGGTCATCGACGAACTCGCCGACCTGATGATGGTGGTGGGCAAGAAGATCGAAGAACTGATCGCCCGCCTGGCGCAGAAGGCGCGCGCCGCCGGCATCCACCTGATCCTGGCCACGCAGCGCCCCAGCGTGGACGTCATCACCGGCCTGATCAAGGCCAACATCCCGACGCGCATCGCGTTCCAGGTGTCGTCCAAGATCGACTCGCGCACCATTCTGGACCAGATGGGCGCCGAAACCCTGCTGGGCCAGGGCGACATGCTTTACATGCCGCCGGGCACCGGTTTGCCGGTGCGCGTGCACGGCGCGTTCTGCAGCGACGACGAAGTGCACCGCGTGGTGGAAAGCCTCAAGGCGCAGGGCGAACCCAACTACATCGAAGGCCTGCTGGAAGGCGGGCTGGAAGGCGACGCGGGCGAAGGCGCCAGCAGCGTCACCGGCATCGGCGGCGATGCCGAGTCCGATCCGATGTACGACCAGGCTTGCGAAGTGGTGCTCAAGCACCGCCGCGCGTCCATTTCGCTGGTGCAGCGCCACCTGCGCATTGGTTACAACCGTGCTGCCCGGTTACTGGAGCAGATGGAGCAATCGGGTATGGTGTCGGCGATGCAGTCCAATGGCAACCGCGAGATCCTCGTTCCCGCAGCCGCCGCCGCCCGAGAGGAAGCTTGATGAAGATGTTCCGTTGCCTGGCCGCCGTCGCGGCCCTGAGCCTGGCGCCCGCCATGGCGTTCGCCGCCAGCGCGCAGGAACAGCTGCGCGCCTTCGTGGCCACGGTGACCTCGGCCACCGGCGCGTTTTCGCAGTACACCGTGAACAACCAGGGCCGCACGCAGCCCGCCCAGACCGGCGTGTTTTCGTTCCAGCGCCCCGGCAAGTTCAAGTGGGCGGTGCAGAAGCCCTATGAGCAACTCGTGATCTCGGACGGCCGCCAGGTGTTCCAGTTCGATCCGGACCTGGCTCAGGTGACCGAACGCAAGGTCGATGCCGCCATCGGCACCTCGCCCGCCGCCATCCTGTTCGGCTCGGGTTCGCTGGAGCAGTCGTTCGACGTTTCGGCCCTGCCGTCCAAGGACGGCATCGACTGGCTGCGCGCCAAGCCGCGCACTGCCGATGCGGGCTTTTCGCGCGTGGACATCGGCATGAAGGACAACCTGCCGGTGCGCGTGGAGCTGCTGGATTCGTTTGGACAAACCACTCGGGTGGATCTGTCCGGCATTGCCGCCAATCCGCAGCTGCCGGCCAAGGAATTCCAGTTCGTGGCGCCCAAGGGCGTGGATGTAGTGAAGATGTGATGAAAAAAGCCTGGCAACGCCAGGCTTTTTTGTGTGCTGATCCGCAAGGCGCGGCCTTTCCCCGCCGGGCCGCCCCAAGGGGAAAGCGCCCCCTCTGGGGGCAGCTAGCCCGCGCTAGCGGGCGCGGCGTGGGGGCGTTTGTACGCAATACAGTCGACCTCGACCTTGGCATCGACGACCAATGACGACTGCACGCAGGCCCGCGCCGGCGGATTCTCGCCGAAGTATTCCTTGAACACCTTGTTGAACGACGCGAAGTCGCGCGCGTCGTCCAGCCATACGCCGCAGCGCACGACGTGCTCGGGGCCGTAGCCGGCTTCCTTCAGGATGGCCAGCACCTGCTGGATGGCCTTGTGCGACTGGGTCACGATGCCGCCTTCGACGACTTCGCCGTTTTCCATCGGCACCTGGCCGGACACGTGCAGCCAGCCGTCGGCCGCGACCGCGCGCGAGAAGGGCATGTGCGAGCCGCCCTGGCCGGTGCCGCCGGCAACGCCGTAGCGGGTGATGCCGTTGTTGTCGGCGGTGGGAGCATTGCTCATGGTTCTCTCCTTGAAATGATGGACTGTCTGGCGCCGGGCTTGCGCCCGGCGCTTACTGGAAGTTCTTGCGCAGGTCGCCGCTGCGCGGCAGCCAGCGGCCGGCGCGGTCGCCGGTGGCCTCGCCCTGGCGGTAGGACAGGGCGCCATTGACCCAGACCGCCTCGATGCCGGCGGCGGTCTGCACCGGCGCGGCGAAGGTGGCGCGGTCGATGACCGTGGCCGGATCGAACAGCACCAGGTCCGCGTGGTAGCCCTCGCGCACCAGGCCGCGCTCGGCCAGGCCGAAGCGGGCGGCGGACAGGCCGGTCATCTTATGCACGGCCTCGGTCAGCGGAAACAGCCCCACGTCGCGGCTGTAGTGCCCCAGCACGCGGGGGAATGCGCCCCAGAGCCGCGGGTGCGGCATGGGGTCGTTGGGCAGGCCGTCGGAGCCCACCATGGTGAGCCGGTGCGACAGCACGCGGCGCACGTCATCTTCGTGCATGTTGTGGTAGACGGCGCCGGCCGGCTGCAGGCGCGCGGCCGCTTCCAGCAAGCTCAGGCCCCAGTCGGCGGCTATGTCGGCCAGCTTGCGGCGAGCCTGTTCCGGATGCGGCACGGACCAGGTGATGTCGATGTCGAATTCGTCCGTGACCTGCTTCAGGTCCAGTGTCGACGAGCTGGCCGAATAGGGATAGCAGTCGCAGCCCACGTGCTGCAGGCGGCCGGCGCTTTCCAGCGTGGACAGCACTTCCTTCGTGCGGCCCCAGTTGCCGGCGCCAGCGCATTTCAGGTGCGACACCACCACCGGCACGCGGGCGTGCCGGGCGATGTCGA
>JALDYL010000357.1:0-3826 GCA_032153965.1 Achromobacter sp.
TGCCGCCCGGCCAGGCTTGCGGGCGCAATGGCTGCCCGGCCTCGTCCGATACCGACTACCGCAGCAACAAGTGGGCGTTGTCGCACACCGGACGCTGGGGCTGGGGCGTGTCGGACAGCTACGTGCAGCAGGAAGAATTCGACAACCGCTCGCGCCAGATGAAGATCAAGAACCTGGACATCCAGACCAGCTGGACGCTGCCGCTGGGCTCGCACATGCTGACCCTGGGCGGCAGCTACCTGAGCCAGCGCCTGAACGACCAGACCGGCAACCAGCTGGCCAACGGCCCCAGCAAGGTGGACCGCTACCAGTGGGCCTTGTTCGCCGAGGACGAATGGCGCCTGACCGAGACCTTCGCTGTCACCACCGGCCTGCGCATGGACGAAGACGAGAACTTCGGTACGCACTTCAGCCCGCGCCTGTACGGCGTCTGGCACATGGCCGACCGCTGGACCCTGAAGGGCGGCGTGTCCACGGGGTTCCGCGCGCCTGATCTGCGCCAGACGGTGGCTGGCTGGGGCCAGGTCAGCCGTGGCGGCAATATGTACGGCAATCCGGACCTGACGCCCGAGAAGTCGGTGACCGAGGAAATCGGCATCCTGTATGACGACGGCGAAGGCTTCAACGCCGGCCTGACCATTTTCAACAACGACTTCAAGGACAAGATCACCCGCGTGGCTTGCCCGGCGAGCCAGTGCACGGACGGCCCGAACCAGTTCGGCTCGGACCCGACCACCTACATGAACGTGGACAAGGCCAATTCGCGCGGCGTGGAAGCCAACCTGAAGCTGCCGCTGTCGCGCGACTGGTCCCTGACCAGCAGCTACACCTTCACCAAGTCGGAACAGAAGTCCGGCCAGTACCAGGGCCAGCCGCTGAACCAGCTGCCCAAGCACTTGTTCACCACCACGGTGAACTGGCAGGCCTCGGACGCATTGCAGGCATGGGCGCGCCTGAACTACCGCGGCAAGGAAAGCCAGCCCATCACCGGCCCGTCTTCCTCGTCGGTGGTGGCGCCTTCCTACACCTTCGTGGACCTGGGCGGCTCGTACCAGGTGAACAAGACCGTGGCGGTGTACGCCGGCATCTACAACCTGTTCGACAAGCAGGTCACGTATGACGACTACGAGTACGTGGAAGACGGCCGCCGTTACTGGCTGGGCGTGGGCGTGAAATTCTGATCGCAATGAACAAGGGGGGGCGCTTCTCGTCCCCCCGCACTACACAGAGGGCTCTATGACGATGTTGGAAAAAAAGGGCTGTGCCCGCCGTTGGTTGCTACAGGCGGGCGCCGCGTTGGCGCTGAGCGCGGCGGTTGGCGTGTGCGCGGCGCAGGCCACCGTGCCCGTCAAGCATGCGCGCGGCGAGACCAACGTGCCGGCCAATCCGAAGAAGACCATCGTCATGGATATGGCGGTGCTGGATACGATGCACGCGTTGGGCGTGGAAGTGGCGGGTGTGCCCACCGTCGCCAAACTGCCGCCGCAATTGGCGCAGTACGCCGACGAGCGCTACCTGAAAGTCGGCTCGCTGTTTGAACCCAACTACGAGGTGATCCACGCCGCGCAGCCGCAGGTGATCTTCGTGGCCGGCCGGTCGGCGCCCAAATACGATGAGCTGTCCAAGCTGGCGCCCACCGTTGACCTGACCGTCAACCCGCGCGACCTGGTGGGCAGCGTGACGCGCAACACCGAAACCCTGGCCGCCATCTACGGCAAAGAGGCGCAGGCCAAGCAGCAGTTGGATGCCTTGCGCGCGTCCATCTCCGCGCTGCATAGCCAGGCGGCCACGGCCGGCACCGCGCTGATCGTGCTGACCACCGGCGGCAAGATGAGCGCCTATGGCCCGGGTTCGCGCTTCGGCGTGATCCACGACGCCTTCGGCATCAAGCCGGCGACGACGGGACTGAGCGTGTCGAACCACGGCCAGGCGATTTCCTTCGAGTTCATCGCCCAGACCGACCCCGACTGGCTGTTCGTGATCGACCGCGACGCCGCCATCGGCCGCGAAGGCGTGTCGGCCCAGCGCATGCTGGACAACGAACTGGTGCGTCCGACCAAGGCCTGGAAGAACAAGCGCGTGGTCTACCTGAACGGCTACAACTGGTATCTGCTGGGCAGCGCGGGCCTGACCGCCATGCAGCAGAATGTGGACCAGATCGCTGGCGCGCTGGCGGCGGGGAAATAGAGCTTGATGCGTGAGCGGCGGGAGTATCGCGGGTGAGTTGGCGGCAGTCGATAGGCGGTTGGGGCGGGCTGGCGGCGGCAGTGGGCTTGCTGCTGGCCCTGTGCGCGGCCAGCGTCAGCCTGGGCGCGGGTCAGCTCAGCCTGTCCGCGCTGTGGGGCAGTGGTGACGAGGCCGAGCGCGCCTGGCGCCTGCTGATGGTCAGCCGGATCCCCCGCACGCTGGCCTTGCTGCTGGCCGGCATGTCGCTGGCGGTGGCGGGGCTCATCATGCAGATGCTGGTGCGCAACCGCTACGTCGAGCCCACTACTGCCGGCACGGTGGAGTCGGCGACGCTGGGCATACTCGTCGTGACGCTGCTGGCGCCGGACACGCCCGTGATCGGCAAGATGCTGACGGCCACGGGCTTTGCGCTGGCGGGCACCTTGCTGTTCCTGGCGCTGCTCAAGCGCGTGCCGCTGCGCACGCCCTTCATTGTGCCGCTGATCGGCCTGATCCTGGGCGGCGTGATCCACGCCGCCACCACCTTCGTCGCCTATCGGTACGACCTGCTGCAGTCGCTGCACGCCTGGACCACGGGAGACTTTTCGGGCGTGCTGCGCGGGCGCTATGAACTGCTGTGGATAGGCTTCGGCCTGGCCTGCGCGGCCTACGCGGCGGCCGACCGCTACACCGTGGCCGGCATGGGCCGCGAGTTTGCCGCCAACCTGGGCCTGAACCATGCGCGGCTAACGCTGGCGGGGCTGCTGATCGTGTCGGCGATTTCGGCGGTGGTGGTGGTGACGGCGGGCAGCATTCCTTTCCTGGGCCTGATCGTGCCCAATGCCGTCAGCCTGGTGCTGGGCGACAATATGCGCCGCTCCATTCCCTGGGTGGCGGTGCTGGGCGGCGTGTTCGTGCTGGCCTGCGACGTCATCGGCCGGCTGGTGATCCATCCCTACGAGATTCCCATTGGCACGGTGGTCGGCGTGCTGGGCAGCATCCTGTTCCTGTGGTTGTTGCGCACGCGGAGGAACCGCCTTGGCTGAACTCGCAATCTCGGTCCCGGCGCCGGTCCGTGCGCCGCAAGCCTGGCGCCTGTGGCTGCTGGGCTGCATTGCGCTGGCCTGCGCCATCGCCTTCATGACGCTGGGCGCCAACGGCCAGTGGTCTTTCGTGATTCCGTTCCGCGGCGCCAAGCTGGCGGCGATGCTGCTGGTGGCCTATGCCGTGGCGGTGTCGTCGGTGCTGTTCCAGACCATCACCCACAACCGCATCCTGACGCCCGCCATCATGGGCTTCGACGCCCTGTACCTGCTGATCCAGGCGGTGGTGGTGTTCGGCTTCGGCCAGGCGGCCACCGCCGCCAGCCATCCGGTGGCGGCGTTCCTGCTGGAGGTCGGCGCCATGACGGCGTTTGCCTGCCTGCTGTTCCGCTGGTTGTTCTCCGACGCGGTGCGCAGCCTGCACCTGATGATGCTGGTGGGCATCATCTTCGGCCTGTTGTTCCGCAGCCTGTCCAGCTTCGTGGTGCGGCTGATCGATCCCAACGAGTTCCTGGTGCTGCAGGACCGCATGTTCGCCAGCTTCAACACTGTGCGCGTGGGCCTGCTGCCGATCGCGCTGGCCGCGGTGTGCGCCGCGTCCCTGCTGGTGTGGCGCA
>JALDYL010000358.1:0-3819 GCA_032153965.1 Achromobacter sp.
GGGATGCCGTGCACGAAGGAGGTGCCCAGGTCGCCGTGCAGCGCGCGCCACAGGAAGCCTGTGTATTGCTGCCATACCGGCAGGTCCAGGCCCAAACGGGCGATCATCGCCTCGCGCGCGGCCTGGCTGGCTTCGGGGCTGACCAGCAGTTCGATCGGATCGCCCACGGCATAGACCGCGAAGAAGACCACGACCGAAACGGCCAGCAGCACGAACAGACTCTGTATCAGTCTGCGTAGGATGAACAAGGCCACGAGATGATTTCCTTGGTGGGCTCAGGGGTTGCGGACGCCGCGTATTGCTTACTTGGCGGGCTTGGCCGACATGGCCAGGGTGTACTGGTCGGCGCGGCCTTCGTAGGTCAGTCCCTTGCGGAACGCCCAGATGCTGCTTTCGAAATGCAGGGGAATGCTGGGCAGGTCGGCCAGCGCAAGCGTCAGCGATTCCTGCAGCAGCTTTTCGCGCGCGGCCGGGTCCACGGTGACCAGCGCGCGCTTGAACACGCGGTCGAACTCGGGGTTGTCATAGCCGCCGTAGTTGCTGGTGCCCAGGCCGTGTTCCTTGTCGAACGCGCTGACCCAGTACTGCAGGAAGGACGAGGCCTCGCCGGTTTCCGAGGACCAGCCGCCCATGGCGAAGCTGAATTCGCGCTTGGCGCGCTTGGGGAAGTAGACCGAGCGCGTCATGGTGTCGACGGTGGTCTTGATGCCCACGCGCGACAGGTATTGCGCCACCGCCTGCGAGATCTGCGCGTCGTTGATGTAGCGGTCGTTGGTGGACGAGACCACCAGTTCGAAACCGTCGGGATAGCCGGCCTCGGCCAGCAGCTTCTTGGCGGCGGCCGGGTCGTACTTGAGTTCGGGCGGGTTGGGCAGGGTGCCGAACATGCCGTCGGGCAGGAACTGGTTGGCCGGCGTGGCGGCGCCGTCCATGATGCGGGCGGCGATGGTCTTGCGGTCAATCGCCAGCGACATGGCGCGGCGCACGCGCGCGTCCTGCAGCGGGTTCTTGCCATCCGCGGCCTTGACGCCGGGGCTGGGGCGGCGCGCCACGTCGGGTTGGAAGTACACCACGCGCACCGACGGCGTGATGACGTGGCCGAAGCCCGGTGTTTCCGAAATGCGCTTCACGTCGCGCGCGGCGGGGTTTTCGATCAGGTCGAAGTCGCCCGCCAAGAGGCCCGTCAGGCGCGGGCCGGCAGCCGGCACCGGCACCAGCTTCACGTCCTTCCATGCCGGCTTTTCGCCCCAGTAGGCGTCGTTGCGCGTCAGCTCGATGGCGGTACCTTTGACGTAGCTCTTCAGCGTGTAGGCGCCGGTGCCGATCACGGAGCGGCCGGTGTTGAAGTCGGCCACCGTGGGCCAGGCGCCGGTGACGCCGCACTTGTTCTTCAGGTCGAAGGTGATCGGGCCGTGTTCGGCGATGCCGTTCCACAGCATGCCCATGCGGGTCAGATCGTTGGGCAGCAGCGGATAGGGCTGGCGCGTCTTGATCACCAGGGTGTTGCCGTCGCGCACCTGCACGTCGGCGAATTTCTGGACGATGGCCGGGTACGAACTGCTGATGGACTGCTCGTTGTTGACCACGCGGCAGAAGGTGAACAGCACATCCTGCGGCGTGAAGGGCTGGCCGTTGGAAAACTTGACGCCCTCGCGCAGCGTGAATTCCCAGGTCGTGTCGTCCACCGGCTTCCAGGCCGTGGCCAGGCGCGGGATCAGGTTCATCTTGGCGTCCTGGCCCACCAGCGTCTCGAACATGTGCGAGGTCATCGCATCGTTCGGCGTGGCCTGGTGGTAGTGCGGATCCATCGACGTCGGCTCGGACGACAGCCCGATCCGCAGGACGCCCGCGGCATCCTGCGCGTTGACCGCGGTGGTACAGGCGGCCATGGCGAAGGCCGTGAGCATGCTGCGATAGAGCGTCTGGGCAGACATGGATTTGTCCCTTTGTCGTATTGGTTTTTGTATTGCAAGGCGGCGGACTGCCGCGGATCTTCAGGCGATGGGCTGCGCCAGCCGGACCACGGTCACGCCGGGCCGCAGATTGGCGGTGGACGGCATGATCAGCACGCAATCGTCATAAGGCGTGACGACGGGCTCGCCTTCCGACCAGCCGATCAGGGTGCCGGCCGCGGCCAGTGTTTCCAGGCCCTTCCAGGGTTGGGCGAAGCGGAAATCGGCGCTCTTGGCGGCGACCGCATGCGTCACGCGCAGCGCGCGCTGCGCAGGCGCTGCGGGCACGAACCAGGCTTCGGGCAGGTCGCTGCTGTCCACCGTGCCCGCTGCCACCAGGAAGCGCGCCATTTGGTCGACGGCGACGCCGCGCGCTTCGGGCGCGCCATGGAAACCGCATTCGATCAGCAGGGAACGGGTGCCATTGTCGCCGGCTTCGCCGAAGCGGCCGTAGTCGCGCATGCGCACGCCCGCGGCGTGGCCGGCGTCGGCGATGATGGTGGCGGGGTTGCCCAGCGCCAGCGCCAGGTCGATATTGCGCTGCTCCATGCCGGTCAGTTGCAGCGGCACGTCGGAATTGCTCATCGAATGGAAGTCCAGCAGCCAGTCGGCCTGCTCGACCCAGGGGCGCAGCTCGGCCGCGCGGCGGCGTTCCTGGCTGATGGGCGCGCTCAGCTTGTCGTCGCTCCAGACGCGGTTCATGTCTTCGTCGACGAAGCGCGCGGGCGCGTAGTTGGCGGAATCGAAGCGGTCGAACGCGGCCAGATTGCAGAAGGCCAGCGTCAGCGCACCCCGGCGCGGCCGCAGGCCCGCCGCCAGCGCGTCCTTCAGCGCCCAGGCGCCGCAAAGTTCATTGCCGTGGATCAGCGCGCTCAGCATGACGTGCTTGCCCGGCACGCCCGAGTCGAAATGCCAGACCCCCGGGGTATCCGTGTTGCCCGCTCGCTCCGCCGACAAGTTCGGACAGGCAAGTAGAAACGGGCGCGGGATGGACGCGGGGGCGGACGTGGGCATGGGAACTCCGATGAAGCGACGGGATTGTATAGGCGATGGCGCTGGGGGGGCGGCTAGCGGCCGGGATGAGCGGGCGCCGCGGCGCGGCGGGCGCTGAAATAGGCTGCTAACACGGGTTTTCCCTTATATATGGGGCGCGTCAGGCACGCGCCGCCTTCGAGTATTGGGCGAATTCTAGGAGCTTGGCTGCTTTCTCTACAATTAGAATATTTATCTCGAGCTTTGCAGAAAAGGCAAAGCTTGTTCCCTATTCCCATTGCTTGAGAACCGCGAGGGGCTGACGATGCACGGCATCGCCTTGAAGTACTTTCTGGAGGTTGCCCAGGCGGGCAGCTTGAGCGGGGCGTCCGAGCGCCTGCATGTGGCGGTATCGGCCATCAGCCGGCAGATCGCCAAGCTGGAGGAAGAGGCGGGCGCGCCGCTGTTCGAGCGCGCCGCGCGCGGCATGGTGCTGAGCGAGGCCGGGCAACTGTTGCTGGCGCATGCCCGCCGCACCATGCTGGAAGCCGATTCCGTGCTGCAGGAGATCGCCGCCATCAAGGGCAGCGCGCGCAACGAGATCCGGGTGGCCTCGGTCGAGGGCGTGGCGCGGATTTTCCTGCCCTCGGTGATGGCGCGTTTTCGCCGCGATTGGCCCAACATCCGTTTCGACCTGCACGTGGGTTCGCCCGCCGAGGTCAGCCGCCGGGTGGCCGAAGGCAGCGTGGAACTGGGCATGGTCTTCATTGCGGAACGCATCGGCGGGGTCAGTCCGCGCTATTCGCGCCGCGCGCCGGTGCATGCGGTAATGGCGGCCAACCATCCGCTGGCGGGCCGCGCCAGCGTCAGCCTGCAGGATCTCAGCCAGTATCCG
>JALDYL010000359.1:0-3796 GCA_032153965.1 Achromobacter sp.
GCCAACAGCTTGCCCAGCGTCGCCATGCCTTGCTCCATCTCCGGATTCCAGGGATGTCCGCCGTTCAAGCGCAGGAAATTGCCGAAACCGCCGGACGCCGAGAACAGCGGGCCCGGCGCGATGCTGATGCCGTGGCCGAGCGCGGCGCGGTGGACCTTGAGCGTGTCGATGTGCGCGGGCAGCTCCACCCACACGAAGTAGCCGCCCAGCGGCCGCGTGGCGCGCGTGCCCCTGGGGAAGTAGCGGGCAATGGCTTGCAGCAGCTCGCCTTGCTGCGAGGCCAGGGCCTGGCGGAACTGTCTCAGGTGGCGGTCGAAGCCGCCTTTTTCCAGATAGGCGGCGATGGCGGCCTGGGTGGGCGCGGCGGTCGCCAGGCTGGTGGTGAGCTTGTTGCGCATGATGCGCCGCGTGTAGCGGCCGGCAGCGACCCAGCCCACGCGATAGCCCGGCGCCAGGGTCTTGGAGAACGAAGAGCAGTGCATCACGATGCCGTCGCGGTCGTAGGCCTTGGCCGGGCGCGGCCGCTGTTCGCCGAAGTACAGCTCGCCGTAGACGTCGTCTTCGATCAGGGCCACGTCGTGGCTGGCCAAGAGCCGCACCAGCGCTTCCTTCTTGTCGTCGGGCATCAGGCTGCCCAGCGGATTCTGGAACGTGGTCATGAGCCAGCAGGCTTTGGGACGATGCCGCAGGATGGCCTGCTCCAGCGCCTGCAGGTCTATGCCTTCGCGCGGATGCGTGGCGACTTCGATGGCGTGCAGGTGGTTGCGTTCCAGCGATTGCAGCGCGGCATAGAAGGTGGGGGACTCCACGATCACCGCGTCGCCGGGCTCGGTGACCGCCGCCAGGCTCAGGTTCAGCGCGTCCAGCGCGCCGTTGGTGATGATGATGTCGTCCACCGGCACCGACATGCCGTCGGCCAGGTAGCGCAGCGCGATGGCGCGCCGCAGGGCGGCGTCGCCCGGGCTGAGGTCGTCGATGGAGCCCCAGGGATCCAGGCGCTGCACCGTGGCCGCCATGAACTTCGCCAGCCGTCCGTAGGGCAGCAGCGAGGGGCTGGGAAAGGCCGAGCCGAATGGCAGCATGTCGCGGCGCAAGGTGGCGTTGAGCACCTGCAGCACGTTGTCGCTGACGTCCACCGGATGGCGTCCGGCGCTGGCGCTGGACAGGCCGTCCAGTTCCGGCAGCGTGGCATGCGGCGCGCGCAGCACGTAATAGCCGGAGCGGTCGCGGGCGCGGATCAGGCCGCGCGCTTCCAGCAGGTAATAGGCCTTGAACACCGTCGAGGGGCTGACCCCGCGGCTGGCGCTGGTCTGCCGCACCGAGGGCAGGCGGTCGCCCGCCTGCAGCAGGCCCGATCGGATCGAGGCGGTGATTTCTTCTGTCAGCCGTTCATAGCGCTTCATGGGCGGGTCCGTTTGCGTGGGTCGTATTCAGGTCGACATGCCGATGGATTTCATCACCAGGCGCAGCGCGTAGGCCGCCACGCCCAGGGCCGCGACGCTGCATGCCCAGATCATCGCCAGCCAGAGCAGGCGGCTGCGCCACGAGGGCAGGGAGGGTTGGGAGTCGTTCATCAGTGGAACTCCTCGCCGAGACGCACCTTGCCCCGGAACACGTAGTACGACCAGGCGGTGTACATGAGAATAATCGGAATGATCGCCAGCGCTCCCACCAGCGCGAAGCCCTGGCTTTGCGGCGGGGCGGACGCGGTCCAGATGGATACGTCCGGCGGGATGATGGCGGGCCAGATGCTGATGCCCAGGCCGCTGTAGCCCAGAAACAGCAGCGCCAGCGACAGCACGAAGGGGCCGGCGTTGGGCATGCCCTTGACGCGGCGGATGAGATCAAAGCCGGCCACGGCGACCAGCAGCGGCACCGGCAGGAACCAGAACATATTGGGCAGGCTGAACCAGCGCTGCGCGATCTGCGGCTGCGCCAAGGGCGTCCAGAGGCTGAGCGCCGCGATCATGGCCAGCAGCAGCAGCGTGAGCGGGCGGGCGATGTTGCACATGTGGCGGTGCAGGCGGCCCTCGGTCTTCATGATGAGCCAGGTGCAGCCCAGCAGCGCGTAGGCCACCACCAGCCCCGCGCCGGTGAAGAGCGAGAAGGGGCTGATCCAGTCCCAGGCGCCGCCCTGGTAGGCACGGTCCACCACCGGGATGCCTTCGATGTAGGCACCCAGCGTCACGCCCTGGAAGAAGGTGGCGCAGACCGAGCCGAGCACGAAGGCGCGGTCCCACAGCGGGCGGTGATGCTCGTCGGCCTTGAAGCGGAATTCGAACGCCACGCCGCGGAAGATCAGGCCCAGCAGCATGAACACCAGCGGCAGGTGCAGCGCGCTCAGGATCACCGAGTAGGCCAGCGGGAATGCCGCCATCAGGCCGGCGCCGCCCAGCACCAGCCAGGTTTCGTTGCCGTCCCACACGGGCGCCACGGTGTTGACCATGACGTCGCGTTCCTCGCGGTCGGAGATCAGCGGAAAGAGGATGCCGATGCCCAGATCGAAGCCATCCATGATCACGTACATCATCACGCCGAACAGAATGATGACGGCCCATACCAGTGCAAGGTCGATGCCCATGGCCTCAGACTCCCGAATGCTTGCGTTGCGCGGGCGCGATGCCCGCCAGGGTGGAGGCGGCCGACAGCGGCCGCGACGGCTGGCGCGGTTCGCCCGGGCCGCCCGACAGCGGCGCGTGGCCGGGGGCGGGGCTGGGGCCCATGCGGATCAGGCGCAGCATGTACGACACGCCGGCGCCGAACACCAGCAGGTACACCACCACGAACAGCGCCAGGGTCAGCGTCAGTTCGCCCAAGCCGTGCGGCGTGGCCGCATCGGCGGTGCGCATGACGCCGTACACCACCCAGGGCTGGCGGCCGATCTCGGTCACGTACCAGCCCGCCAAAATCGCGATCAGCCCGGACGGCCCCATCCACAGCGCGAAGCGGTGCAGCCAGCGCGATTCGTACAGCCGGCCGCGCCAGCGCGACCAGGCCGCCCAGATGGCCAGCGCGATCATCAGCATGCCCAGGCCCGCCATCACGCGGAACGACCAGAACACGGCTGTGGCGTTGGGGCGGTCTTCGGGCGGATAGGACTTCAGGCCGGGGAACTGGCCGTCCCAGCTATGCGTGAGAATCAGGCTGCCCAGGCGCGGGATATTGACCGCGTAGCGGGTTTCCTCGCGCTCCATGTCGGGGATGCCGAACAGCGTCAGCGGCACGCCGGCGCCGGGTTCGTTTTCCCAATGCCCTTCGATGGCCGCAATCTTGGCGGGCTGGTGCTTCAGCGTGTTCAGGCCATGGAAGTCGCCCACCACCGCTTGCAGCGGGGCCACCAGCAGCAGCATGCCCATGGCCATCGCGAACATTTTCTTCACGGCGGGGCTGCGGTCGCCGCGCAGCATGTGCCAGGCGCCGGAAGCGCCCACCATCAGCGCGGTCGCCAGGAACGCGGCGATGCCCATGTGCGCCAGGCGGTAGGGGAAGGACGGATTGAAGATCACGGCCAGCCAGTCCGTGGGCACCACGCGGCCATCCAGGATTTCGTAGCCAGCGGGCGTCTGCATCCAGCTGTTGGACGCCAGGATCCAGGTGGCCGACACCAGCGTGCCCAGCGCCACCATGACGGTCGAGAAGAAGTGCAGGCCCGGCCCCACGCGCGACCAGCCGAACAGCATCACGCCCAGGAAGCCGGCCTCCAGGAAGAAGGCGGTCAGCACTTCATAGGCCAGCAGCGGTCCGGTCACGCTGCCGGCGAAATCGGAGAAGAAACTCCAGTTGGTGCCGAACTGAT